>NZ_SMKJ01000191.1:0-14056 GCF_004348615.1 Micromonospora sp. KC207 | reverse complement strand
GGTCTGCCACCACGACGACGAGCGCTACGCGGACCTGGTGGGCGCGGTGGTGCGTACCCCCGTCTTCTCCGTCGAGGTGCCGGTGCGCGCGCACCCGCTGGCGGACCCGGCCAAGGGCACGGGCGTCGCGATGGTGTGCACGTTCGGCGACCTGACCGATGTGACCTGGTGGCGTGAGCTTCAGCTCGACACGCGGGTGGTGATCGGCCGCGACGGCCGGCTGCTGCCGGAGCCGCCAACCGGCGTGCCGGCGCAGCCGTACGCGGCGCTGGCCGGGCAGACCGTGGCCGGTGCCCGGCGGAGGGTGGTGGAGCTGCTCGCCGCCGCGGGCGACCTGGTGGGCGAGCCGCGCCCGGTCGTGCACCCGGTGAAGTTCTACGAGAAGGGCGACCGGCCGCTGGAGATCGTCTCCACCCGGCAGTGGTACCTGCGCAACGGGGCCGCGACGCCGGCCTGCGCGCGGAGCTGCTGGCCCGGGGCGGCGAGCTGAACTGGGTGCCGGGGCACATGCGCAGCCGCTACGAACACTGGGTGGGCGGGCTTACCGGTGACTGGCTGGTCAGCCTCGGCAGCGCTTCTTCGGGGTGCCGGTCCCGGTGTGGTACCGGCTCGACGACACTGGCGAGCCGGACTTCACCCACCCTCTCACACCGGACGAGTCGGCGCTCCCGGTCGACCCGTCCGGCGAGCCGCCTCCCGCTGCTCAACGCCTCGCGGTTCGCCCTCGGGCTGGGCGCGGCCGACGCGCTGCGCGCCCCGGCGACCGAGCCGCTGGACACCGCGATGCTCGCCGAGCTGTCCGGCGTGGTCGCCGCCGCCACGGCCGCCTTCGACGGGTACGACCACACGGGCGCGTTGCAGGCGGCCGAGTCGTTCTTTGGCGGTTCTGCGACGACTACATCGAGCTGGTCAAGGAACGCGCCTACGGCACCGGGCCGGGGGGCGACTCGGCGCGGGCGGCGCTGGCCACCGCCCTGTCGGTCCAGTTGCGGCTGTTCGCCCCGGTGCTGCCGTTCGCCACCGAGGAGGTGTGGTCCTGGTGGCGGTACGGGTCGGTGCACCGCGCCCCGTGGCCCACCACGTACGAAGTGGACCGGGCGATCCGGGGCGAGGGCGACCCGGGGCTGCTGCGGTTGGCCGCCGACGCGCTGGGTCAGGTGCGCCGCGCCAAGTCGGAGCGAAAGTTGTCGATGCAGGCGGAGGTCCCGCGTCGCGGAGGCGCTCGGCCCGGCCGACCTGCTCGACCGGCTGATGCTGGTCGCGGGCGACGTGCGGGCTGCGGGGCGGATCGGCAGGCTCGACCTGCTGCCGGGTCGCACCCCGGAACTGGTCGTCGCCTGCGCTGTGTCACCAGCCGCGTAGCATGCGTACGCCGAGCAGGGCGGCGACCACGGCCGGCCCGAGCAGCAGGGTGACCGCCTGGAGCCGGTACGGCATCCGGTGCCGGGCGAGCTCGACGGCGTTCCCGCCGATGATCACGCCGGCGAGCAGCACGAAGCCGCCCCACCAGTGCGTCTCCCCAGGGTCGACCACCCGGTTGCGGATCAGCATCAGGGTCACCCCGACCCCCGTGCCGGCCAGGGCCAGCAGGGCGACCGTCCGGTGCAGCCCACGCGCCAGCGGGTCGGTCGGCCGCCACAGGTAGGTGCCGGCGACCGCCAGGCACGGCAGCATGACCAGCACCGGCCAGCCCCGGCCCGTCGTGCCGGTCATCAGCAGCGTCCCGACCGTGAAGACCAACAGGCCGACGCAGCCGACGACGTACCCGGCGAAGGCCCGGCCGCCGCCGCGCGCCAGCAGCGCCCCGCCGCCGGCACAGACCAGCGCCCCGGGGACCAGGACGAAGCCCGCCCACCAGTGGAACCGGCCGGTCGTCTGGGCGAGCGAAGTGGTCGCCGCTGTGGCCACGCCGGCGACCGCCAGGCTGGTCGCCCAGTGCCGCAAGATCTTCGGGTACGACCGCCGGGGCGCCGCCCGGCCCGTGTCCGCCACCATGGTCCCAGCCTGCCGGGGCGCTCGGGCTGGAGCCATCCGGCCAGCCCTACCTTTCCCCACTGTCGTGGACCGGTCGCCGTAGTGGCGCCCAGGCGACCCACGGATGAGCCGTGGAAAGGCAGGTGACGATCGCCGGCGCGGCGGTAAGGCTTCCGTAACCGGCCCGCCCGGTGCCGGCCGGCGGCGGCCAGGGAAGACTGGACGCATGATCGCCCGCCTGCTGCACAAGCCGCTGACCTGGGTCGCGGTCGCCGTGATCGCCGCCGGGGCCGCCTTCGGCCTGGCCTGGTTCCAGCCCTGGAAGCTGGTCACCGACACCGAGGTCGACGAGATGCTCTCGGCCGTCGAGGCCACCACCGCCCCGGCCGGGGCGGGCACACCGGGCCCGGCCGGCGCGCCCGCGACCGGCCCGGGCTCCCCCACCACCGGCCCGGCCGGGCCCATGGTGGTGAGCCGGGGCGACTTCGTCACCCACGAGCACGACACCTCGGGCAGCGCCCGGATTGTCCGGACCGCCGACGGCAGGTACCGCCTCGAACTCGTCGGGCTGACCACCAGCAACGGCCCGGACCTGCGGGTCTGGCTCGCCGATCAGCCCGTACGCCCGGGTACGGCCGGCTGGCGGGTCTTCGACGACGGCCGTTGGGTGGAGCTGGGCCGGCTGAAGGGCAACCGGGGCGATCAGGCGTACGACATCCCGGCGGGGACCGACCTGACCGCCCTGACCAGCGTCTCGATCTGGTGCAAGCGGTTCTCCGTCTCGTTCGGCGCCGCCTCGCTGCGAGCCGTCGCCTGAAACATCGCCGGGGTCAACCCCTAGTGATGGGAATGGCACTCTCGACCGATCGGCGACGGGCTGAGAAACTGTGGGCCGGCCAGAAAGTGGGGGTGCGATGAGCAACGGGTGGGTGCTGCCCGACGAGGTGCTTCGGGACGCGCCGGCGTACACGCCGCGGCCCGGGGAGCTGGCCGATCTCGAGTTGCTGGTGTCGGGGGCGTACGCGCCGCTCACCGGCTTCATGACCCGGGCGGACCTGGCCTCGGTAAGTCGGCGGGGGCGGCTCGCGGACGGCTCGCCGTGGCAGGTGCCGGTGGCCCTCCAGGTGCCCGCGGCGCTCGCCGGCGGCCTGGATCCGGCCGACCCGGCGCGCCGGGTGCTGGTGCTGTCCGACGGCGAGGGCGCCCCGGTGGCCTCGCTGGAGGTCACCGACGTGTGGCTGGCTCGCGAGGGGGTCGCCGGGGTCGGCGGCACGGTGCGCCGGCTCGGCGACGGCGGCCACGGCCCGTTCCAGCGGCTGCGCCGCAGCCCGGATGAGGTCCGGGTACTGCTGCCCCCGGGCCGGGTGCTGGGGGTGGTCGCCGACCGTCCGCTGCACCGCCCGCAGCTCGCCCAGATCGCCCACGCGGCCCGCACCCTGGGGGCGCACCTGCTGGTGATGATCCCGGTGAGCGAGGGGACGATCAACGGGCTGCCCTCGGAGGCTCTGGTGCGGGCGGTCTTCGCCGCTCGGGACCGGATGCCCCCGGCGACCCTGATCGCGGTGCCGCTGGCCCGCCGCCGGGACGAGATCAGCGACGCCCTGCTCCAGGCCCGGGTGGCCGCCGCGTACGGGGTGACCCACCTGCTCTCCACCGGCGAAATGCTCTCCGGTGCGGGGCTGCGGGTGCTGGTCCCCCGCGAGCTGGCCTACGACAACCGGGACGGGCAGTGGCGCTGGCGGGAGGACATCCCGCCGCGCAACCGGCGGCTGGCGCTCAGCCAGGCGGAGATCGACGATCTGCTCGACCGGGGTTTCCCGCTGCCCGAGTGGCACACCCCGCCCGCCGTGGCCAAGGAGCTGGTCCGGGCCCGGCCGCCCCGGCGGCACCGGGGGCTGGTGGTGTTCCTCACCGGCTTCTCCGGCTCCGGCAAGTCGACCATCGCCCGGGGCCTGGCGGACGTGCTGCGCGAGAACGGCGACCGGACGGTGACCCTGCTCGACGGCGACGTGGTGCGCCGGGAGCTCTCCGCCGGGCTGACCTTCAGCAAGGCCGACCGGGACCTGAACGTCCGGCGGATCGGCTGGGTGGCGGCCGAGATCGCCCGGCACCGGGGGGTGGGCATCTGCTGCCCGATCGCCCCGTACGCGACGGCACGGACGACCGCCCGGGAGATGGCGCACGCGGCCGGGGCCGGCTTCGTGCTGGTGCACGTGGCGACCCCGATCGAGGTGTGCGAGCAGCGCGACCGCAAGGGCCTGTACGCCCGGGCCCGGGCCGGCCTACTCACCGGCATGACCGGCATCGACGACCCGTACGAGGTGCCCACGGACGCCGACGTCGTGGTCGACACCACCGACATGTCGATCGACGAGGCGGTGCAGGCGGTGATGCACCACCTGACCGAGACCGGCTGGGTGGAGCCGCGCCTCCAATCCACCTGACCTCGCCGCTGACCTGCGCCGTCGCCGCCCGGCCCTCCGTCGAGGAGGCCGGGCGGTGGCGCGTGCACCAGCCCCGCCGGACCCACCGCCCCCTACGTCCCAGCTTCCGAAACAGCCACCCGCCGCGCTAGTGTTCAGCTTTGTTGAAACGCGTGCGACCACGTGAAAGGTGGCCGCGGGATTCGGAGGTGTGGATGCTCGCGCGGCAACGACAGGCGGCCATCCTGGAACGGGTCCGCGCCGCCGGCGGCGTCCGGGTGACCGAACTGGCCGCCGAGTTCGGCGTCTCCGACATGACGATCCGGCGCGACCTCGACACGCTGCACGAGCGGGGCCTGCTCGCCAAGGTGCACGGCGGCGCCACCACTGCCGGCCCCGGTTCGACCGACGAGCCGGGCTTCCACGCGAAGTCGGTGCGCCAGCTACCGGAGAAGGCCGCCATCGCCGCCCGCGCCGCCGAGCTGGTCCGTCCCGGCGCGGCGGTCGCCCTCTCCGCCGGCACCACCACCGCCGAGCTGGCCCGCCGGCTGGTCGACGTGCCGGGGCTGACCGTGGTGACCAACTCCCTGCCGGTCGCCGAGATCCTGCACGCCGGTGGTCGCACCGACCAGACCGTGGTGCTCACCGGCGGGGTCCGGACGCCGTCCGACGCGCTGGTCGGGCCGCTCGCGGTCGCGGCGATCCGGTCGCTGCACCTGGACCTGCTCTTTCTCGGCGTGCACGGGATCAGCGAGCGGGCCGGCTTCACCACCCCCAACCTGATGGAGGCGGAGACCGACCGGGCCCTGGTGGCCGCCGCCGACCGGCTGGTCGTGCTCGCGGACCACACCAAGTGGGGCACCGTCGGCATCTCCTCGATCATCGAGCTGGACGCCGCCGACGTGCTGGTCACCGACGACCGACTCGCCCCGGAGGCCCGGCAGGTGCTCGGCGAGCGGGTGGGCGAGCTGGTCCTGGTCGGGCGGGCGGAGACGACGAGCAAATCGGCACCGGGTCGGACGTCGACCACGCCAACAAGAGAGGGAACGGCGGAGTGAAGCGTACGACGATCGAGCTGGCCGACGGCCGGGAGCTGATCTACTTCGACGAGCGCGACGACGCGGTCCGCGACCAGCCGGACCGGCGGGAGCTTCCGCCGCCGCCGCCCGCGTCCCAGCTACGGTACGACCCGCTCACCGACGAGTGGGTGGCGGTCGCCGTGCACCGGCAGACCCGAATCTTCCTTCCCCCGGCCGATCAGTGCCCGCTCTGCCCGTCCCGGGGCGACCGGCTCAGCGAGATCCCGGCACCGGACTACGACGTGGCCGTCTTCGAGAACCGGTTCCCGTCGCTGAGTCAGCGGATCGCCGAGGAGCCGGCGGAGATCACCCCGTTCACCCTGGTCCGGCCGGGTCAGGGGCGGTGCGAGGTGGTCTGCTTCACCGACGACCACAACGCCTCGTTCGCCGCCCTCCCGCCGGGTCGGGTGCGCACGGTGCTGGACGCCCTCGCCGACCGGACGGCGGCGCTGGCCGAGCTGCCCGGAGTGGAGCAGGTGTTCTGCTTCGAGAACCGGGGCGTGGAGATCGGGGTGACCCTGCACCACCCGCACGGCCAGGTCTACGCCTACCCGTTCGTCACGCCGCGCACCCGGGCGCTGCTCGCCGCGGCCCGCCGGCACGCCGAGCGCACCGGCGGCGGCAACCTCTACGCCGACGTGCTCGCCGCCGAGCGCGCCGCCGGCACGCGCGTGGTGGCGACCAACGAGCACTGGACGGCGTACGTGCCGGCGGCGGCCCGGTGGCCGTTCGAGGTGCACGTCGCCCCGCACCGGCCGGTGCCGGACATCCCCGCCCTGAACGACGCCGAGCGGGACGCGTTCGGCCCGCTCTACCTGGACCTGCTGCGCCGCTTCGACGGGCTGTTCGACGCGCCGATGCCGTACATCGCGGCCTGGCACCAGGCTCCGGTGCGGATCGACCGTGAGCTGGGGCACCTGCACCTGCAGCTGTTCAGCATCCGGCGGGCGAAGGACAAGCTGAAGTACCTGGCCGGCTCGGAGTCCGGCATGGGGGTGTTCATCAACGACATCGCCCCGGAACGCGCCGCCGCCCTACTGAGAGAAGGGGCCCCCGCTTAACGCTTCCGGTAGAGCAGGGGTCCCCCGTTAACAGCCGGCAGACACGCGAGCAGCAATAGGGCAGCGGCGACGGCGACGCACCGCAACAGGGCGCGGGGGGCCCGGGACGGGCCCCCCGCAGGGAAGGGACGGCTGGCTGTGTGCGACAGCCTGGGAGGCTGGTTGTTCGGCACCCGTGCCGCGCGCGCGGTGACCGCGGTCAACCTCCCTGGACGCGACTGGCACCACGTCCACCATGCGCAACGAGCCACCTCACCCTCGGTGACGGCGCAGAAACGGCATCAATGGGGCGAACGCGACGAAACCTGCCGGCGGACGGCCGGCGGGCTTCGTCGGTACGGCGGCTGGATCAGGCGGCCAGCCGACGCGCCAGGTTCTCGTCCAGCGCGTTCATGAACTCGTCGGTGGTCAGCCACGGGGCGTCGCGCGAGATGAGCAGCGCGAGGTCCTTGGTCATCTGGCCGCCTTCGACGGTGTCGATGATGACCTGCTCCAGGGTGTTGGCGAACTCGGTGACCGCCGGCGTGCCGTCCAGCTTGCCCCGGTGGGCCAGGCCCCGGGTCCACGCGTAGATCGAGGCGATCGGGTTGGTCGAGGTCTTCTCGCCCTTCTGGTACTGCCGGTAGTGCCGGGTCACCGTGCCGTGCGCGGCCTCCGCCTCGACGGTACGGCCGTCCGGCGTCATCAGGACCGAGGTCATCAGGCCCAGCGAGCCGAAGCCCTGCGCCACGGTGTCGGACTGCACGTCACCGTCGTAGTTCTTGCAGGCCCAGACGAAGCCGCCCTCCCACTTCAGCGCGGCGGCGACCATGTCGTCGATCAGCCGGTGCTCGTAGCTGATGCCGGCGGCCTCGAACTCGGCCTTGAACTCGTTCTCGAACACCTCGGCGAAGATGTCCTTGAACCGGCCGTCGTAGGCCTTGAGGATGGTGTTCTTCGTCGACAGGTAGACCGGGTAGCCGCGGTCCAGGCCGTAGCGCATGGAGGCGCGGGCGAAGTCCCGGATCGAGTCGTCGAAGTTGTACATGCCCATCGTGACGCCACCGCCGGGGAAGTTGGCGATCTCCATCTCGACCGGCGCGGAGCCGTCGGCCGGGGTGTAGGTGATGGTCACCGTGCCCGGGCCGGGGACGACGAAGTCGGTGGCCTTGTACTGGTCGCCGTGGGCGTGCCGGCCGATGATGATCGGCTTGGTCCAGCCGGGGACCAGCCGCGGCACGTTGGACATGATGATCGGCTCGCGGAAGACGACGCCGCCGAGGATGTTGCGGATGGTGCCGTTGGGCGACCGCCACATCTTCTTCAGGCCGAACTCCTCCACCCGGGCCTCGTCCGGGGTGATGGTGGCGCACTTGACGCCGACGCCGTGCTCCTTGATGGCGTTGGCGGCGTCGATGGTGACCTGGTCGTCGGTGGAGTCGCGGTACTGGATCGAGAGGTCGTAGTAGTGCAGGTCGACGTCGAGGTAGGGCAGGATCAGCTGCTCCCGGATCTGCTTCCAGATGATCCGGGTCATCTCGTCGCCGTCGAGCTCAACGACCGGGTTGTTTACCTTGATCTTCGCCATCGACCGGCGCTCCTCTCGGGGGACACGTGCTCAAGCAGTACGAGCGTACTGGAAACTGGCTCGCAGTCCCCAGCCGGCCTCGCCCTGGCCGGGGGAAACGGGATGCACGACACAGGCGGCCGCCGGCGCCATCGCCGGATGCCACCGCGCCGCACCCTCGGGTCTATCACGGTCACCGCCCTCACCGACGGGGAGGGGGGGCGTTCTTCCAGCCGCGCGAGGAGGCGTTCCCGGCTGCCGGCCGAGCTGACCGCCGCCGGGATCGATTCGGCCGACGTCCGCACGGTCGTGCCGACCCACCTGCACTCCGACCACGTCGGCTGGGCCGTCGTCGGCTCCCTGGCTCCCGAGCGACTGCTGGTCACCGGCGACCTGCTGGTGCAGGCGGTCCAGCTCATCGACCCCGAGCTGGCGTGCGCCAACGAGGAGCAGCCGGAAACGGCGAAAGGGCGGGCCCGGCGTCGGCCGGCCCACCCCTTCCGCGCGGCTCACATGCTGGCGACGTCGGCCTGCTTCGCGCGGACGGCCTCGGCGGCCGCCTTGAGGCTGGCCAGCTCGTCGACGTCCAGGTCGGTCTCGACGACCCGCTTGACGCCCTCGGCGCCGATCTGGGCCTCCACGCCCAGGTAGACGCCGGAGATGCCATACTCGCCGTCGACCCAGGCGCAGACCGGCATGACCTCGCCGGAGTCCTCCGCGACGGCCTTGGCCATCCGGGCAGCGGCGGCCGACGGGGCGTAGTACGCCGAGCCGGTCTTCAGCAGCGCGACCACCTCGGCGCCGCCGTTGCGGGTCTTGACGACCAGCTCCTCGATCTGCGCGGCCGGCATCGCCTCGCGCAGCGGCTTGCCGTCCACGGTGCTCTGCGACGGCACCGGCACCATCGTGTCGCCGTGCGAGCCCAGGGTCAGCGTCTTCACCGACCGCACCGGCACCCCGAGGGCCTCGGCCACGAAGTTGGTGAACCGGGCGGTGTCGAGCATGCCGGCCTGGCCGAGCACCCGGTTGCGCGGGAACTGGGTGGCGAGTTGGGCCAGCGCGGTCATCTCGTCGAGCGGGTTCGACACGACGACGACCACGGCGTTCGGGGCGTACTTGGCGACGTTCTCGGAGACCTGGCGGACGATCTTGGCATTCGTCTCCAGCAGGTCCATCCGGCTCATGCCCGGCTTGCGCGGCAGGCCGGCGGTGATCACCACGACGTCCGAGCCCTCGATGGCCTCGTAGCCCTCGCCGTTCGGGCCGGTGGTGACGCCCACGACCTTGGTCTCGAAGCCCTCGATGGCCCGCGACTGGTTGAGGTCCAGGGCCAGGCCCGCCGGCTTGCCCTCCACGATGTCGGTGATCACGACGGTGTCGAAGACGTCGTACTCGGCCAGGCGCTGCGCGGTGGTGGAGCCGTAAAAGCCGGCCCCGACGACAGTGACCTTCTTACCCATGGTCGTCCCACTCCCTGTTACCAGTCGTTTTTCGGACCGTATCAGTCATCCTGACGGCAGACAGGGCAGGGGCACCGGCCATCGGCGGGATGGGGCGAACGTCACCGTTGCCGGGTACGCCCGCGGCGGCGGGCTCAGCCGTGCCAGGCCCGGACCGGGCGGTGCGGCTCAGCCGCGCTCGGCCCGCTCGACGACGTTGGTGAGCAGCATCGCGCGGGTCATCGGGCCGACGCCGCCGGGCATCGGGACCACCTTGCCGGCCACCTCGGCCACCTCGGGGTCGACGTCGCCGGTGTAGCGGCCCTTGCCGTCCGCCCCGATCACCCGGGTGATGCCGACGTCGACCACCGTCGCGCCCGGGGTGACCATGTCGGCGGTGAGCAGGCCCGGCACCCCGGCCGCGACGATCACGATCTTGGCCGCGCGGGTGTGCGCTGCGAGGTCGAGCGTGCCCGTGTGGCAGAGGGTGACCGTGGCGTTCTCGCTGCGCCTGGTCAGCAGCAGGCCGAGCGGGCGGCCGACGGTGTTGCCCCGGCCCACGACGGCGACGTTCGCGCCGCGCAGCGGCACGTCGTGCCGGCGGAGCAGCTCGACGATGCCGCGCGGCGTGCAGGGCAGCGGGCCGTCGTAGCCGAGGACCAGCCGGCCGAGGTTGACCGGGTGCAGGCCGTCGGCGTCCTTGTCGGGGTCGATCATCTCCAGCGCCCGCTGGGTGTCCAGGTGCCTGGGCAGCGGGAGCTGGACGATGTAGCCGTGGCAGGCCGGGTCGGCGTTCAGCTCGGCGAGGGTGTCGTCGACCTGCTGCTGGGTGGCGTCGGTGGGCAGCTCGCGGCGGATCGAGGCGATCCCCACCTCCGCGCAGTCGCGGTGCTTGCCGTTGACGTACGCCTGGGAACCCGGATCGGCCCCGACCAGGACCGTGCCCAGCCCGGGGACGATGCCGCGCTCCGCCAGTGCCTTCACCCGCGCCCGCAGCTCGTCCTTGATCTCCGCCGCGGTCGCCTTGCCGTCCAGGATCGTCGCCGTCACGCCCAGATCGTCTCACGCCCGCCCGCTCCGCTCCCCCGGACCCGGTGGGGTCGCGAGGGGAGCGGAGCCGGGCAGGTCGGTGGGATCAGTGGAAGAAGTGGCGGGTGCCGGTGAGGTACAGCGTGACGCCGGCCTCCTTGCAGGCGGTGACGACCTCCTCGTCGCGGATCGAGCCGCCCGGCTGGACGATCGCCCGCACCCCGGCCTCGATCAGGATCTTGGGGCCGTCGGCGAAGGGGAAGAACGCGTCCGAGGCGCAGACCGAGCCGGCGGCCCGCTCGGCGCCGGCCCGGGTGACCGCGAGCTGCGCCGAGTCGACCCGGTTGACCTGACCCATGCCGACCCCGACGGTCGCCCCGTCCTTCGCCAGCAGGATCGCGTTGCTCTTCACCGCGCGCACCGCCCGCCAGGCGAAGGCCAGGTCGCGCAGGGTGGTCTCGTCGGCCGCCTCGCCGGTGGCGAGCCGCCAGTTGGCCGGGTCGTCCCCGGCGGCGTCGACGGCGTCGCGCGTCTGCACCAGCACCCCGCCGGTGACCTGCCGCCACTCCGCCGGCAGCGGGGCGTACGCCGGGGCGCGCAGCAGCCGGAGGTTCTTCTTCGCCCGGAGGATCTCCAGCGCGTCCTCGGCGAAGCCCGGTGCCACCAGCACCTCGGTGAAGATCTCGGCGACCTGACGGGCCAGCTCCGCACTCACCGGCCGGTTCGCGGCGATCACCCCGCCGTACGCCGACACCGGGTCGCAGGCGTGCGCCCGGCGGTGCGCCTCGGCGACGTCGGCCCCGACCGCGATCCCGCACGGGTTCGCGTGCTTGATGATCGCCACGGCCGGCTGGTCGGCGAAGTCGTTCGCCGCCCGCCAGGCGGCGTCCGCGTCGACGTAGTTGTTGTAGGACATCTCCTTGCCGTGCAGCTGCTCCGCCTGGGCCAGTCCGGTGGGGCTGGCCGGGTCGGCGTAGAGGGCGGCGGCCTGGTGCGGGTTCTCGCCGTAGCGCAGCACCGCCGAGCGGCGCAGCGACAGCCCGGCGAACTCCGGCCACCCGGCGGCGTCCGGGGCCAGCGTGGTCGCGCACCACTCGGCCACGGCCACGTCGTACTCGGCGATGGCGGCGAACGCGCGGGCGGCCAGCACCCGGCGCTGGGCCAGGGTGAATCCGCCCGCGCCGAGGGCGGTCACCAGCTCCGGGTACGCGGCCGGGTCGGTGACCACCGCGACGGACGCGTGGTTCTTCGCGGCGGCGCGCACCATCGCCGGGCCGCCGATGTCGATCTGCTCGACGCACTCCTCGACGCCGGCGCCGGAGGCGACCGTGTCCTGGAACGGGTAGAGGTTCGACACCAGCAGGTCGATGCCGGCGATGCCGTGCTCGTCGAGCTGGGCGGCGTGCGACTGCTTGCGCAGGTCGGCCAGGAGCCCGCCGTGGATCGACGGGTGCAGGGTCTTGACCCGACCGTCGAGGATCTCGGGGAACCCGGTGACCGACTCCACCGGGGTCACCGGCACCCCGGCGGCGGCGATGGCCGACGCGGTGCTGCCGGTCGAGACGATCTCCACGCCGGCCGCGTGCAGGGCCTCGGCCAGCTCGACCAGGCCGCTCTTGTCGTAGACGCTGACCAGCGCCCGCCGGATCGGGCGGCGCTCGTCCTGACTGGAACTCACGGGACCGTGACCTTTCTTCCGGTGATCGTCCAACCTTCACGGACCAGCCGACCGACCTGCTCGACGAGTTGGCGCCGCTCGGCGGACTTGATGCGCTCGGTGAGCGTCTCCTCGTCGTCGTCGTCCAGCACGGGCACGGCGACCTGGGCCACGATCGGCCCGGTGTCCATCCCGGCGTCGACGAAGAAGAGAGTGGCCCCGGTGATCTTCACGCCGTAGGCGAGCGCGTCGCGGGGACCGTGGATGCCGGGAAACGCCGGCAGCAGCGTGTTGTGGGTGTTGAGGTAGCGGTCGCCGAAGGCGGCGAGGAACTCCGGGCCGACCAGCTTGAGGAAGCCGGCGGAGATCACCAGGTCAGGGCGGTACGCGGCGACCTGCTTGGTCAGCGCGGCGTCCCAGTCCGCCCGGGTCGGGTGATCCCTCACCCGCTCGACGAAGCTCGGCACCCCGGCGGCGGCAGCCCGGTCCAGGCCGGCGATGCCGTCCCGGTCCGCGCCCACGGCGACCACCCGGGCCCCGTACGCCGGGTCGACGGTGGCGTCGAGCAGCGCCTGGAGGTTGCTCCCGGAGCCGGAGACGAGGACGACGATGCGGGCGACGGACGCGGGCTCGGTCACGCGGCCACCCTATCGGGCAGGCCGGGGCCGACCACGTGTGGGCGGGCAGATCGCGCCCGGCGTTCCGCCGGACACCGGCGGCCGGCGGCCGGCGAATTGGCGGCCGCCGTTGTCGCCCGCACCATGTACGCTGCCGGTCGCTCGGTGTCCGGCGCAGGCCGGGTTCCGCACCCGACAGTGACGCGACACGCGCCGTGTGTCGATGGAATGAGGAGTACGCAGGATGCAGCCCGGTTACCAGGCCCCCCAACCGCAACAGATCAATAACAACATGACGATGTCCATCGTGGCCATCTTCCTGTTCTGGCCGCTGGCCATCCCCGCCATCATCAACGCGTCGAAGGTCAACCCGCTGATCCAGCAGGGCGACTACGCGGGCGCGCAGGCGGCGGCGGCCGAGTCGAAGAAGTGGTCCAAGTGGGCCCTGATCGTCGGCATCGTCTGGCTCGTTGTCGTCCTCGTGTGCTGCGCGCTGGGTGGTCTTGCCGGGCTCATGGGTGGAGCCAACAGCACCGCCAGCTACTGACAGCACCCTCAGTCAAGGAGCGTCGACGCATGCAGCCCGGTCAGGACCCGTACGGCCAGCAGCCCAACGACCCGAACCAGCCGCGGTACAACGACCCGTACGCCCCGCCGCCCCAGGCGCCGTACGGTCAGCAGCCGACGTCGGGCCAGCCCTACGGGCAGGACCCGTACGGTCAGCAGCAGCCCCACGGGCAGGACCCGTACGGTCAGCAGCAGCCGTACGGGCAGGACCCGTACGGTCAGCAGCAGCCCCACGGGCAGCAGCCGTACGGTCAGCAGCAGCCCTACGGGGCCGCGCCGATCTACCCGAACGCCGGCTACCCGCAGCCGCAGGGGCAGAACAACACCCTCGGCCTGGTATCGATGATCCTCGGTATCGCGTCGATCCCGCTGGCCTGCTGCCTGTACCTGGGCATCCCGGTCGGCATCGCAGCCGTGGTCACCGGCTACCTCGGCCGGCAGAAGGCGGCGCAGGGGCTGGCCAGCAACGACAGCCAGGCCAAGACCGGCTTGATCTGCGGTGCGGTGGGTGCCGGCTTCGGCATCCTGATGATCATCCTCGGTATCGTGGCGAACGTCAGCCTGCCCACCACCTGAGTCGGGCTCGCACCATCGCGAGGGGCGCTCCGGAGCTTCCGGGGCGCCCCTCGGCGCTCCCCGCCACCCCGCACGCCACCGCGTACAC
>NZ_SMKJ01000190.1:0-14091 GCF_004348615.1 Micromonospora sp. KC207 | reverse complement strand
GTGTCGGGCGGCGGGGATAGGCTGGGGTGCTGCCACCCCCCGTCCCCGTCGGGCGCGGGGGATCCGTCGTGTGCCGTGACCGCGCCGCCACTGGGAAGTGATCAGATTGCTCACCGGACTCTTCGCCGCCGCCCTGGCCGACCCTGGGCTGGCCCGGGCGCGTGACCTGGCGCGCTCCGGTGCCGCGCAGGTCGACGGGCTGGACCTGACCGCCCCGGCGGCGCTGCGCCCGTTCGCCGTGGCCGCCGTGGCCGCCGACCCGGCCGCCAGCACCGGCGGCGGTGAGACGCAGGCCGGCGGGGGCGCGGGCCGGCCGGTGCTCGCGGTCACCGCCACCAGCCGGGAGGCCGACGACCTGGCCTCGGCGCTGGGCAGCCTGCTCCCGCCCGAGCAGGTCGCCGTCTTCCCGTCCTGGGAGACGCTGCCGCACGAGCGGCTCTCGCCCCGTTCCGACACCGTCGGCCGCCGGCTGGCCGTGCTGCGCCGGCTCGCCCACCCCGACGCCGCCGACGCCCGTGGGCGCACCGGGCCGCTGCGGGTGGTCGTCGCGCCGGTGCGGTCGCTGCTCCAGCCGCAGCTGAAGGGCCTGGGCGACCTGGAGCCGGTGCGGCTGGCCGCCGGTGACGAGGCGGATCTGGAACAGGTCGCCCGCCGGCTCGCCGACATGGCGTACGCCCGGGTCGACCTGGTCACCAAGCGCGGCGAGTTCGCGGTGCGCGGCGGCATCCTCGACGTCTTCCCGCCCACCGACGAGCACCCGTCCCGGGTGGAGTTCTGGGGCGACGAGGTGGAGGAGATCCGCACCTTCGCCGTGGCCGACCAGCGCACCATCGAGGCCGCCGGGCTGCTGTGGGCCCCGCCGTGCCGGGAACTGCTGCTCACTCCGGCCGTACGGCGGCGGGCCGCCGCCCTGGCGGCCGAGCACCCCGAGCTGGCCGAGATCCTGGACAAGCTGGCCGAGGGCATCCCTGTGGAGGGGATGGAGTCGCTGACCCCGGAGCTGCTCGGCAGCGAGAGCCTGGAGCTGCTGCTGGACTGCATGCCGGCCGGCACCCACGTGCTGCTCTGCGACCCGGAGCGCATCCGCACCCGGGCGCACGACCTGGTCCGCACCTCCGAGGAGTTCCTCCAGGCGAGCTGGGCTGCGGCGGCCGTCGGGGGCCAGGCCCCGGTCGACCTCGGGGCCGCCGCCTTCAAGACCCTGGCCGACGTACGCGCGCACGCCCGCGCCCTGCGCCGGCCCTGGTGGACCCTGGCCCCGTTCAGCCTCGTGTCGGCCGATGCGGCGGCCCCGGCCCGGCAGCCGTGGGAGGACGCGCCGACCGAGGTCGACGTCACGCCCGACGACGCCATCGCGGTGGCCCTGGCCGCCCAGCCGGCCCCGCTCTACCACGGCGATACCGCCCGGGTGGCCGAGGACCTCAAGCGCTGGGCCGGCGAGGGCTGGTCGATCGCGCTGGTCTTCGAGGGCCACGGCCCCGCCCAGCGGGCCGTCGAGGTGATCCGCGACGCCGGCCTCGGCGCCCGGTTCGTCGAGCGGGTGCCGGCCGCGCCCGACGCGGGCGAGGTGCTGGTCACCTGCGGCAGCCTGACCAGCGGGTTCGTCGACGAGGCGTCCCGGCTCGTGCTGCTGACCGGAAACGACGTCACCGGCGGCCGGGGCACATCGACCCGGGACATGCGCAAGATGCCGAGCCGGCGGCGCAACACCATCGACCCGCTGGAGCTCAAGGCCGGCGACCACGTGGTGCACGAGCAGCACGGCATCGGCCGGTACGTCGAGCTGGTGCAGCGCACGGTCAACGGGGCGTCCCGGGAGTACCTCGTCATCGAGTACGCGCCGAGCAAGCGCGGCCAGCCGGGCGACCGCCTGTTCGTCCCCACCGACCAGCTCGACCAGCTCTCCCGCTACGTCGGCGGGGAGCAGCCCACCCTGCACAGGATGGGCGGCTCGGACTGGCAGAAGTCCAAGGCCCGGGCCCGCAAGGCGGTCAAGGAGATCGCGGCGCAGCTCATCCAGCTCTACGCCGCCCGCAAGGCGTCGAAGGGCCACGCGTTCGCCCCGGACTCCCCGTGGCAGCGGGAGCTGGAGGACGCCTTCCCCTGGCAGGAGACGCCGGACCAGCTCGCCGCCATCGAGGAGGTCAAGCGGGACATGGAGCAGACCGTCCCGATGGACCGGCTGATCTGCGGCGACGTCGGGTACGGCAAGACCGAGATCGCGGTGCGGGCGGCGTTCAAGGCGGTGCAGGACGGCAAGCAGGTGGCCGTGCTGGTGCCGACCACCCTGCTGGTGCAGCAGCACCACAACACGTTCGCCGAGCGGATGAGCCAGTTCCCGGTGCAGATCCGGCAGCTCTCCCGCTTCCAGACCCCGAAGGAGTCCGAGCGGACGCTGGAGATGATCGCCGGCGGCACCGTTGACATCGTCATCGGCACCCACCGGCTGCTCCAGACGGCGACCCGGTTCAAGTCCCTCGGTCTGGTCATCGTCGACGAGGAGCAGCGTTTCGGCGTCGAGCACAAGGAGCACCTGAAGACGCTGCGCGCCTCGGTCGACGTGCTGAGCATGTCGGCCACCCCGATCCCGCGCACGCTGGAGATGGCGATCACCGGCATCCGGGAGATGTCGACGATCGCCACCCCGCCGGAGGAGCGGCACCCGGTGCTCACCTTCGTCGGGGCGCACGACGAGCGGCAGGTGGCGGCGTCGATCCACCGCGAGCTGCTCCGCGACGGACAGGTGTTCTATCTGCACAACCGGGTCGAGACGATCGAGAAGACGGCGCGGAAGATCCGGGAGCTGGTGCCGGAGGCCCGGGTGGCGGTGGCGCACGGCCAGATGGGCGAGGAGGCCCTGGAGAAGGTGATGGTCGGCTTCTGGGAGAAGGAGTTCGACGTCCTGGTCTGCACCACGATCGTGGAGTCGGGCATCGACATCCCGAACGCCAACACGCTGATCGTGGAGCGGGCCGACCTGCTCGGCCTGGCCCAGCTCCACCAGATCCGGGGCCGGGTGGGCCGGGGCGCGAGCGGGCGTACGCGTACTTCCTCTACCCGCCGGACAAACCGCTCACCGAGCACGCCCACGAGCGGCTGGCCACCATCGCCCAGCACACCGAGCTGGGCGCGGGCATGTACGTGGCGATGAAGGACCTGGAGATCCGGGGCGCCGGCAACCTGCTTGGCGGCGAACAGTCCGGCCACATCGAGGGCGTCGGTTTCGACCTGTATGTCCGGATGGTCGGTGAGGCGGTGCAGGCGTTCAAGGGCGAGCGCCCTGAGGAGGAGACCGACGTCAAGATCGACCTTCCGGTGGACGCGCACCTGCCGCACGACTACGTCGGCGTGGAGCGGCTGCGCCTGGAGATGTACCGCAAGCTCGCCGAGGCCCGCGACGCCGACCGGCTGCGTGAGGTGGTCGCCGAGATGACCGACCGGTACGGCGAGCCGCCCGCGCCGGTGCAGAACCTGGTGGCGGTGGCCCGGTTCCGGCTGTTGGCCCGCCGGTACGGGCTCACCGACGTGAGCATGCAGGGCAAGCACCTGCGGTTCGGTCCGCTGCCGCTGCCCGACTCCAAGCAGTTGCGGCTCAAGCGCTACCACCCCGACTCGGTCTACAAGTCCGCGCTCGACCAGGTCAGCGTGCCCCGGCCGAGCACTCGCCGGGTGGGCGGCGAGCCGCTGCGCGACCAGGCGCTGCTGGAGTGGTGCGCCCAGCTCCTGAAAGACGTGCTGGGCGATCCGGCCCCCGCGGCCCAGCCGGCCGGGGCGGGGGCTCGGTGAGCGGCATGGCGTGGTGGGCGGCGTCACGGCCGGTGGGGGCGCATGAGAGAGTGACGGTCATGCGTGCTCGCCGTCTCATCGCCGCCGCCAGCGTCGCGGCCCTCGGTGTCCTCTCCCTCGGTGCGTGCGGGAAGGCCACGCCGGGCGTCGCCGCGTACGTCGGCGACACGAAATACTCCGTCGACCGGGTGGACGAGATCTACGACGACGCCCAAACCAAGTACGCCGACGCCATCCGGTCGCAGGCCGGGCAGAGCGGTGCCACCCCGTCGCCGGAGCAGTTGCGCTCCACGGTGACCCGGCAGGACGTGCTGAACCTGCTGGTCAGCATCGAGCTGGGCAAGCGGGTGGTGGCGGAGCAGGGCATCACGGTGGCCGACGAGGTCAAGCCGGAGCAGCTCGAGCAGCAGCTCCAGATGCCGGCCGCCACCGAGTACGTCCGACTCTGGGGCGAGTGGGTGGACATCTCCGGCGCGCTCGGCGCGAAGCTGCCCACGGCCGAGGTGAGCGACGAGTCGGTCATGGCCGTCTACGACGCCATCGCGAAGGCCGGGGCGATCCAGTCCGGGCTGACCGTGGCGCAGGTCCGGCAGGCGTTCGGGGAGAGCGGCGGCCCGGGCAGCCAGGGCGGCTTCGTGCGCGCCGCCACCGCGCTCAGCGCGGCTCTGCAGCAGGAGGCGGGGAAGGCCGGCACGTCGATCAACCCCCGGTTCCGCCCGATCGGCGTCCCGTCGGTGGTCAGCACCGGCCAGTCGCTGGTCTTCTACTCGCTGCCGTACATCGACCAGAACGGCCCGGTCACCGACATCTCCACCCCGCAGGCCCCGGCTGCGGAGTCGAGCGCACCGGCCGCGCCCGGGGTATGACCGCCCGGATCGTCCTGCTGGTCGCCTCGCCCCGGCTCCCGGCGGGGCTGCTGACGGCGGCGGCCTGGGACGTCGTACGCGGCAACCCGGTGCTGGCCGGCGCGGAGAGCGAGCTGACGGCGGCCGTGCGGGCGGCGGGCGCCGGGGTGACCGTGCTGGACGGCCCGGCGACGCCAGCGCTGCTGGACGCGGCGGCGGCGCACGGCACGGCGGTCTGGCTGGCCGGGCCGGCCGGCGACGAGGCGCTGGCCCGGGAGCTGGGCCTGCGGCTGGCCCGCGAGCCGGGCCTGGCCGAGTTGGAGCTGATGTACGGCTCGTGGGACCCGCCCGGCGCCCGGCTGCTCGACGCGGTCGAGGTGATGGACCGGCTGGCCTCGCCGGGCGGCGATCCGTGGAAGCGGGCGCAGACGCACCGCAGCCTCGCCGGTTACCTGATCGAGGAGTGCTACGAGGCGTACGACGCGATCGGCGCGGACGACACGGACGCGCTCCGCGAGGAGCTGGGCGACGTGCTGCTCCAGGTGCTGCTGCACGCCCGATTGGCCGAGGAGTTGCCCGACGGCGAGCGGTGGGACGTCGACGACGTGGCCGGCGGCCTGGTGGACAAGATGGTCCGGCGCAATCCGCACGTCTTCGCCGACGACCGGGCCACCACGCTGGACGAGATCACCGCCAACTGGGAGCGGATCAAGCGGGCGGAGAAGGCCCGGGACTCCGTGCTCGACGGCATCGCGCCGAGCCTGCCCGCCCTCGCCCTGGCCGCCAAGATCCTGGACCGCGCCGGCCGTGCGGGCCTGGCGGTCCCGCTGCCCGTGGCCGACCCACGCGCCGACCCGGCGGGGCGGCTCGGCGCCGAGCTGCTGGCCCGGGTGGCGGCGGCCCGGGAGGCCGACCTGGACCCGGAGGCGGCGCTGCGCCGCGCCGCCCTGGCGTACGCCGACGCCGTCCGCGCCGCCGAGCGAACCTGACCGGCCTCCCGCTACGGTCGTCGCATGTCCTCCTTCGTACCCCGCGCCGAACGGATCGTCGACGCACTGTTGGAGAGTCGCCCCGGCCTCGCCGCGTCCGCCGGTGACCACCGCAGCGACGACCGGCTGCCCGACCTGTCGGCCGGCGCCGTCGCCGCCGACCGGGAGATGCTGCGCGACGCGGCCGACGCGCTCGCCGAGCTGGACCCGGACTCTCTCGACATCGACGAGAGAGTCGACCACGCCCTGCTCACCGCCCTGGTCGACCGGGAGCTGTTCGAGTCCGACGAGATCCGGGCGTACGAGTGGGACCCGCTGCGGCACAACCCGGGTCCGCTGCTGCACGCCCTGCTCGCCCGCCCGTACGCCCCGGCCGAGGTGCGGCTGACCAGCCTGGCCGGTCGGCTCGCGGCCGTACCCGATGCCCTGGCGACCGCGCGCGCGACGCTGCGGGACATGCCCCGGGTGCACGCCGAGACGGCGGTCGGGCAGTTCACCGGCACGGCGGCGCTGGTCCGCGACGAGGTGCCCCGGCTGCTCGCCGAGGCCCCCGCGCTGTACGACCGGGTGGAGCCCGCCGCCACGGCCGCGATCGCGGCGCTGGAGGAGTTCGTGGCCTGGCTGCGCGCCGGGCTGGCCGCCGACGCCGAAGGCGGGCGGGACCCCCGGCTGGGCCGGCGGCGCTGGGAGGCCCGGCTGTGGCACACCCTCGACACCGAGCTGGGTGCCGCCGAGGTGCAGCGCCGCGCCTGGGCCAACCTGGACCGGGTCACCGCCGAGATCCGTGCGGCGGCCGTCGAGCTGGTCGGCGGCCCGGCCGACGACGAGACGGTACGCCGGGCGCTGGACCTGCTGGCCGCCGAGCACCCCGACGACCACACCATCGTCGACCTGGCCTCGGTCACCCTCGACGAGGCGACCGACTTCGTCCGCGCGCACGACCTGGTGACGCTTGTCGACGACCCGTGCGTGATCCAGGAGATGCCGGAGTTCGCCCGGGGCGTGGCGGTGGCGTACTGCGACTCGCCCGGCCCGCTGGAGATCGCGCCCCTGCCGACCTTCTACTGCATCGCGCCGGCCCCGGCCGACTGGCCGGCGGCCCGGGTCGAGTCGTTCTACCGCGAGTACAACGACCACATGATCCGCAATCTGACGGTGCACGAGGCGATGCCGGGACACTTCCTCCAGCTCGCCCACGCCCGCCGGTACGCCGGTCCCACCCGGGTCCGGGCGCTGGCCGAGTCCGGTTCGTTCATCGAGGGCTGGGCGGTGTACAC
This sequence comes from Micromonospora sp. KC207, assembly GCF_004348615.1. Taxonomy (NCBI): domain Bacteria; kingdom Bacillati; phylum Actinomycetota; class Actinomycetes; order Micromonosporales; family Micromonosporaceae; genus Micromonospora; species Micromonospora sp. KC207. Next base: position 7,194 of record NZ_SMKJ01000190.1, on the reverse strand, counting down.
CGAGGAGCTGATGGCCGGCCTCGGCTTCGGTGGGCTGCCGGTGCGGTTGCAGCAGCTCAAGATGCAGCTCCGGATGACCATCAACGCGCTGCTCGACCAGCTCGTGCACTGTGCCGGGCTGACCGAGGCCGAGGCCATGGAGCTGATGACGGGTCGGGGCTTCCAGGAGGAGGGCGAGGCGGCCGGCAAGTGGCGGCGGGCGCTGCTCACCTCCACCCAGCTCTCCACGTACTTCGTCGGGTACAGCGAGGTCGCCGAGATCGCCGCGCTGCGCCCGTCCGGGGTGTCGGTGCGCGAGTGGCACGACGCGATGCTCGCCCACAACTGCCCACCCCCACGCCACCTGCGCACCCTGCTCGGGGTGTAAGGAAGGGCCCCTGTCAACGCATTCTGTCGTACAGGGGGCCCTTACACGCCGCCGTGCGTCCGTACGCGCGCGCCGCGTGCCCGAGCCGTGCGTCCGTACGCGCGCGCCGCGTGCCCGAGCCGTGCGTCCGTACGCGCGCGCCGTGCCGCCGCTTACCGTCAGCCCGGCGGCCGGCGGGACCCGGGGGCGGTCACGAGCTGGCGGAGCGGCGGTCCACCACGCCCGCGCCGGCCGGCAGCTCGAAGCTCGCCCCGTCCACGGTGTCGGTGTAGCGGTTCAATGCCAGCTCCATCGGGGTACCGTCCAACTCGCCAACGAAGCTGCCGAGCACGCCCTCGTTGGTCACGCAGGCGGTGAAGTCGCCGGCCGCCCGCTTGACGTCCACGCAGGCGGCGTGATGCCCGGCGAGGGTGGTGTCGGTCTGCTCGATCACGGCCTGCGGGTCGAGTACGGCCTCGGTGAGCAGCCCGACCACCACCGGCGGCGTGATCAGGCCGCGTCGCTTCGCCTCGGTGAACAGCTCCACCGAGGGCCGCGCGTTCGGCGGGGGCGGGGCGAGCAACGTGCAGACGGCCTTCGCCGTGCCGGTCTCGCACCGGGTGGTGGCGTCGACGGTCACGGTCAGCTTCCCGCCCGGCCACGTGTACGCCGACCGGGCCGGGTCCTGGGCCTGGGCGATGGTGGCGGTCCGGCCGCCGGGGAGCTGGTACTCGGCGGAGTAGGTCAGTTCGAGCGCCCGGTCCAGTCGGGCGGCGAAGTCGTTGACCAGGTCCGACCGGCCGATTGCCTGGCCGGCGTCGTCGAGGGCCTGACAGCCGGTGACCGAGAGTGACGCGATGACCGACAGAGCGAGCGCGCGGAACGAGGTCGAGGCGGCGGGCATGGCGACCAGCCTTGTCGATCGGACCCACCTCGCGCAAACCCGTTGCCGGTTGGGGGTCGAGAATCCGGGAATGTCCGGCCCGCACCCTCCTGTCGGATGCGCCGGGCGACGCGGTGCGCCGAGCCGTCGCCCGATACGCTGCGTTCAACACCTGCCTCAGCCGCACCGCCGCGGCCCATACCGGACCGGAACCACACAAACGAGGAGCGACTCAGTGGCAACCATCGAGGGAATCGTCGCCCGGGAGATTCTCGACTCGCGGGGCAACCCCACGGTCGAGGTCGAGGTCGGGCTGGACGACGGCACGATCGCCCGCGCCGCGGTGCCGTCCGGCGCCTCCACCGGCGCCTTCGAGGCGATCGAGCTGCGCGACGGTGACGCCGACCGCTACCAGGGCAAGGGTGTCGAGAAGGCGGTCTCGAACATCGAGGACAAGATCGTCGACCAGCTCATCGGGTACGAGGCCAGCGAGCAGCGGCTGATCGACCAGAAGATGCTGGACATCGACGGCACCGACAACAAGGGCGAGCTGGGCGCGAACGCCATCCTCGGCGTGTCCCTGGCGGTGGCCAAGGCGGCGGCCGGCAGCGCCGAGCTGAGCCTGTTCCGCTACCTGGGCGGCCCGAACGCGCACCTGCTGCCGGTGCCGATGATGAACATCCTCAACGGTGGGGCGCACGCTGACTCCAACGTCGATGTCCAGGAGTTCATGATCGCGCCGATCGGCGCGCCCAGCTTCCGCGACGCCCTGCGCTCCGGCGCGGAGGTCTACCACGCGCTGAAGTCCGTGCTGAAGAAGAAGGGCCTCTCCACCGGCCTCGGCGACGAGGGCGGCTTCGCCCCCAACCTGCCCACCAACGCCGCCGCGCTGGACCTGATCGCCGAGGCGGTCGAGAAGGCCGGCTACCGGCTGGGCACCGACATCGTCTTCGCCCTCGACGTGGCCGCCACGGAGTTCTTCGACAACGGCACCTACACCTTCGAGGGCGCGGCGAAGTCCGCCGAGGAGATGAGCAACTACTACACCAAGCTCGCGGGCGACTACCCGATCGTCTCCATCGAGGACCCGCTGGCCGAGGACGACTGGAGCGGCTGGGCCACCCTGACCGCGGCGCTCGGCGACCGGGTCCAGATCGTCGGCGACGACCTGTTCGTCACCAACCCGCAGCGCATCGCCCGGGGCATCGCCGAGAAGGCCGCCAACGCCGTACTGGTGAAGGTGAACCAGATCGGCTCGCTGACCGAGACCCTCGACGCGGTCGAGCTGGCCCACCGGGCCGGATTCAAGTGCATGATGAGTCACCGTTCCGGTGAGACGGAGGACACCACCATCGCCGACCTGGCGGTGGCCACGGGCTGCGGCCAGATCAAGACCGGCGCCCCGGCCCGCTCGGACAGGGTGGCCAAGTACAACCAGCTCCTGCGCATCGAGGAGGAGCTGGCCGACGCGGCGCGGTACGCCGGGGCGGGCGCGTTCCCGCGTTACCGTTCGGCCTGAGACACCCAGCAGGCCTCGGGGGAGGGGTGTGACGATGCAGCAGCGCCGCACACCGGGTGGTCAGCGTCCCGTCCGCCGGCCGGGTCAGTCCGGCCGGCCGGGCGGGGCCCGCGCCCGGGCGTCGGTCCGCGACGGCGTCCGCGCGGAGGCGCGCGCCGCCGGCCGGTCGCCCGGCTCGGCGCGGGCCGCCGAGTCGGTACGCTCCGCGAACCGCCCCGCCGCCGCCCGGCGCGCCGCCGCCGGAGGCACGGTCAAGCGGCTCTCCGCACCCCACCCCCGACGCGTCACCGGCCGGGCCACCGTGCTGTTCGCGGTGCTGATCGCGCTCGCCCTCGCGTACACCTATCCGGTCCGGGTCTACCTGGACCAGCAGGCGGACATCCAGCGGATGGAGGCGGCCCAGGCCGCCCAGCGGCAGCTCATCGCCGAACGCGCCGCCGAGGCGGCCAAGTGGCGCGACGACGAGTACATCCGCATCCAGGCCCGGGAGCGGTTCTACATGGTCTACCCGGGCGAGGTCCCGGTGATCGTGCTCAACGACCCGGCCGGGGCGACCCGGGACGCGGGTGGTGGGCGGCCCCCCGCCCGGCCGGAAACCCCCGATCCCTGGTACGACACCCTGTGGTCCAGCGTGCGGGCCGCGAACGCCGACCGCCCCGGCCAGTGAACGCGCCGCCCTGAGCGCGCCACCCTCAGCACGTTGACTTCAGCGCACCGACGAAAGATGGGCACCGTGACTGTCGTACCCCCGCCGGAGCCGGCGGCGGACTCCGTACCCCCGCCGAAGCGGGAGCCGGCCACCGAGGCCGACCTGGCCGCGGTGGCCGCCCAGCTCGGGCGCACCCCGCGCGGCACCCGGGCCGTGGCCCACCGCTGCCCCTGCGGCCTGCCCGACGTGGTGGAGACGACCCCGCGCCTGGCCGACGGGACGCCCTTTCCGACGCTGTTCTACCTGACCTGTCCCCGGGCGACGGCCGCGTGCAGCCGGCTGGAGTCGGCCGGGCTGATGAGGGAGATGGCCGAGCGGCTGGCGGAGGACCCGGAGCTGGCCGCCCGGTACCGGGCGGCGCACGAGGACTACCTGGCCCGCCGGGAGGCGATCGGCCACGTGCCGGAGGTCGCGGGCGTCTCCGCCGGCGGCATGCCCGGCCGGGTGAAGTGCCTGCACGTGCATCTTGGCCACGCCCTCGGCGCCGGCCCGGGGGTCAACCCGTTCGGCGACGAAACCCTCGCGTTGGTGGAGAAGTGGTGGGCGGCCGGGCCGTGCGTGGACGTTCCGGCGGCGCAGTGAGATGACCGCCGACACGATCCGGGTGCGTCGCGCCCGCACTTCCGACGTGCGCGGCATCCGGCGGCTCGTGGACACCTACACCGACGACCGGCGGCTGCTCAGCAAGGCCACCGTCACCCTGTACGAGGACGTGCAGGAGTTCCGGGTCGCGGTCGACGCCGACGCCGTCGTCGGCTGCGGCGCGCTGCACGTGATGTGGGAGGACCTGGCCGAGATCCGTACGGTGGCTGTCGACCCGGCATACCGGGGGCGGCGGATCGGGCACCGCATCGTCGGCGAGCTGATCGACGCGGCCCGGGAGATCGGGGTGGCCCGGATCTTCGTGCTGACCTTCGAGACGCGGTTCTTCGGCTCGTTCGGCTTCCGCGAGATCGACGGCGCGCCGGTGCCGCAGCCGGTGTACGAGCAGCTCCTGCGCTCGTACGACGAGGGCGTCGCCGAGTTCTTGGACCTGGAGCGGGTCAAGCCCAACACCCTCGGCAACACCCGGATGCTGCTGCGCCTGTGACGGCGTCTTGGTCACCCCAGGCGCTGTTCCGGGAGCCCCGCCGCGAAACCCCTTGGAGACGGCCCGGCGGACGCGGCGACGGTGGAGGGTCGTCGCCCCGTCGCGGGTGGCCCGGTGGGCGGCTGCCGTAGGGTTGCTGCCGTGACGACGCGCGTGGCCGCCATCGACTGCGGCACCAACTCGATCCGACTGCTGGTCGCCGACCTGCCCGACCCGGCCGCCGGGCCGGGCGCGCCGCTGGTCGACCTGAGCCGCCGGATGGAGATCGTCCGCCTCGGCCAGGGCGTCGACAAGACGGGCCGGCTCGCCCCCGAGGCGATCGAGCGGACCCGGGTGGCCCTGGCCGCCTACGCCGCCGAGATCGGGAAGTTGGGCGCGGACCGGGTGCGGATGTGCGCCACCTCCGCGTCCCGGGACGCCTCCAACGCCGGGGACTTCCGGGCGATGGTGGAGCGGACCCTCGGCGTCGCACCCGAGGTGGTCACCGGCGACGAGGAGGCCCGGCTCTCCTTCACCGGCGCGGTGCGTGGCCTGCCCGCCGACGCGCGGGAGCCGTACCTGGTCATCGACATCGGCGGCGGGTCGACCGAGTTCGTGGTCGGGACCCGGTCCGGCGGCGTCGAGGCCGCGATCTCGGTGGACATCGGCTGCGTCCGGATGACCGAGCGGCACCTGCTCGGCGACCCGCCCGGCCTGGACGAGATCGCCGCCGCGCAGGCCGACATCACCGAAGCGGCGGACCGCGCGCTGGAGGCCGTGCCGGGCCGCAAGGCAGCCACCCTGGTCGGGCTCGCCGGGTCGGTCACCACCGTCGTGGCCATCGCCGAGGGCCTCACGGAGTACGAGCCGGGGCGCATCCACCACGCCCGGGTGTCGTACGACGCGGTGGCGGAGGTGACCGCCGACCTGCTGGCGAAGACCCGCGAACAGCGGCTGGCGATCCCGGTGATGCACCCGGGCCGGGCCGACGTGATCGGCGCGGGGGCCCTGGTGCTCCGGACGATCATGGAGCGGGCCGGCATGTCGGCGGTGGTCGCCTCCGAGCACGACATCCTCGACGGCATCGCCTGGAGCCTGCTGCCGTCGCCGAGCTGACGCGTTCGTGTTGCTGTCGCCGAGCTAGGCGTTCGTGCTGGCGGGTCCCCGGCCTGGACGGCCGAAGCGCAGGCAAGGGCGCGGCCGGGGATGTCGTTTGACGGTACTTCGCACTGCGCAGTAGTGTGCGATGCGTGGATACCACGCAGCTCTTGAAAGGCGTGCTGGATCTCGCGGTCCTCGCCGTGCTCCGGGAGGAGGACGGCTACGGGTACGACATCCTGCGCCGCCTCCGCGAGGCCGGCCTGGACGAGGTCGGCGACGCCTCCGTCTACGGCACCCTGCGGCGACTCTTCGCCGCCGGCCTGCTGACCACCTACGTCGTGCCGAGCGAGTCCGGCCCGCACCGGAAGTACTACTCGCTCAACGCCGCCGGCCGGGACCAGTTGACCCGCTCCGGCAAGCTCTGGCGCTCGTTCGCCACCACCATGGACACTCTGCTCGACGATCGGGGGATGGCGGCGTGACTGTCATGGAGCAGGAGATCGCGGACTACGTGACCCGGGTCCGGGCCGCCCTGGCGGACCTGCCGCCCCAGGTCCGCGACGAGTTGACCGAGGACCTGCCGGAGCACCTGGCCGAGGTGGCCGCCGAGGGGGACGGGTCGCTGGTCGACCGGCTGGGTACGCCAGAGGCGTACGCGGCGGAGCTGCGGGCGGCGGCCGGCGCGGGGGGTCCGGCCGCCGCCCGCAACCTGGACCAGCGGGCCGCCGCCGCCGTGGCCCGGGTGCGTACCCGGCTGCGCGCGGCCGACGTCCGGCTCGGCCCGATCCTCGGGTACGCCTCGGCGAGCGAGTACCTGCGCCTGCTTCGCCCCGCCTGGTGGATCCTGCGCGGCTACCTGGCCGCCATGCTGATCACCGTCGTCACCACGGGTGCGCCGTTCGGACTGCTGCCCAGGCTGGGCGGCAGCACGCTCGCCGCGCTGCTGCTCCTCGGCGTCTGCGTGATCGCCTCGGTGTGGCTGGGCAGGCGCACCCCGGTGCTGACCCGGTGGCCTCGGATCGCGGTACGGGCCGGCACGGCGGTCCTCGCCGTCTTCGCCTTCGCCGGGTTCGTCGACGTCGACGACCGACTGGGCTGGAACGAGTCCGGGTACGCGCCCACCTCGGTGGACACTCCGTACATCGGCGACATCTTCGTCTACGACAGCGACGGTCGCCTCGTGGAGAACGCCCGGCTGTTCGACCAGGACGGCAACCCGATCCGGCTCGGCTACTCGGAGTGCGGGCCCTCGGAGCTGTACGAGTCGAAGCCGGCGGTGCCCGTCTATCCGTACTGCCCGCAGGACGCGCCGTTCCGGGCCGGGCCCGTCGGGGCGCGCCCGGCGCCCGGCTCGTCGATCGCCGTCCCGGCCCCGACGCCGTCCGACGGCCCCCCGGCGGAGTCGACCGCCCCGGCGCTGCCGACGGAGCCGACCTCGTCGACGGAGCCGACCGCGCCGACGCCCACTCCGTCCGGCGGGGCGACGCTCGGGCCGCTTCCGACCCCGTCACCCTCGCTCACCCGCTGACCAGCGTGTAAGGAGGGGCCCCTTGTTAACACACGTGTG
>NZ_SMKJ01000018.1:0-41332 GCF_004348615.1 Micromonospora sp. KC207 | reverse complement strand
GCCTACACGCCAGACGGCGTGCGCGACGATCGCGAGGATGGCTGGCGCGATGCCGTTGAACAGCGCGGTGACGATCGTGGTGTCGCCGAACCTGACGTACACCGCCGACAGCGCGAGCATGGCGAGGGCGCCGGGAAGGACGAAAAGGGTTCCGGCGGCGAGTCCGCCGCGTACGCCGTTGAGTAGCCATCCGACGTAGATCGATAGTTGTTGGGCTTCGGGGCCGGGGAGCAGCATGCAGTAGTTGAGGGCGTGCAGAAAGCGTTGTTGGCCGATCCAGCGTTTCTCGTCGACGAGGGTGCGTTGCATGACGGCGATCTGTCCTGCGGGTCCGCCGAACGTCTGCAGGGAGATGAGTGTCCACGCGCCCAGCGCCTGCCGGAACGGGATGACGTCCCCGGGCGGGGTGGACGCTTGACCTGCGTTGGTGGGCTCGTCGGTGTGTGGTGCGCTGCTCTGGGTCATGTGTCTTCCCGGGCGGTGGCCGTTATGCGGGTTCGCGGCCCAGTAGCAGGCCGCGGTGCAGGTACTCGTAGAGAGCGTCGAAGACCGGGCTGCTCGCGGCCAGGACCTGAGGGTCGTCGAGGGTCATGGACATGCCGCGCAGGATGGCGTCGAGGCCGGGGGCTTCGGGCGCGTGGAAGCGTTCGTCGTCGATGTCGGCCTCATGGATGATCTCGGCGAGCCGCCACAGGGCCGGATCGTGGAGGTCGTAGCGGCGCAGGATCGTTTCGAAGCTGCAGTCGTCGCCGTGGTGTCCGAGGTCGGCGCCGCGCATGTCGAACGCTGTGGCGTCGGGTGGGACGGTGGACGGGTCTTCGACGAACAGGAACTCGGCCTGCGGGTCGATGGCTCTTCGGATCAGCCATGCGCAGGCGGCCCGGTCGATGTGCACGCCGGCGCGGGTCACCCATTTCATGACGTCACCTGGTCTGTGGCGTCGTGGAGGGTGGCGAGGTCTTGGACGGCGGTGTGGGCCTGGTCGCGTTCGGGCGGGGGGAAGTAGTCGCGCCGGTTGATCCGGTGCAGTTCGGCGCGCAGCTTGCGGACCGTACGTCCTCGTTCGTCTGCCTCGGCCTGGGCAGCGGCATGCGCCTGCGTGGTGACCGCCTGGTATTCGGCCGCCCGCGCTGTCTGCATGCCCAGGGCGGTTTCGCGTTCCTGTGCGGCGCTGGCCGGGTTGGCCAGCCACAGCGTCGCCGTGCCGTCGCCTTCGATGATCTCCTGCGCGATCCAGTCGAGCTGCTCGCGGGTCCGGGCGTCGGCGGGCAGCGCGACGAGGCCATCACCCAGTCGTGCGACTCCGAGGCGTTCCAGCTTGCGCCAGACGGCGATCCGGGGTGTCGACGGCTCCCTGGGGATCCGGTATGCCAGCAGGACCCAGCGTGCCGCCTTGCCATTCCCGCTCACGGCCGGTCGCCTGCGTTCAGAGAGCGGACGAGCGTGGCTGCCCGTTCGCGGATCTCCTCGCTCATCGCTTCGCTGAACTCCTGATGCTCCAGCGTCCATCTGACGGCGCCCGGGACACTGCCCGGGCAGTCGATCGCGACGATAACGTCGGGCGCTGGCACCGCGCTGAGCGAGCGCGGCGGGGCGGCGTCCAGCAGCCCCTCCACGGGCGTGCCGACGAGCAGCCGGGCAGCGTGCGCGCTCACCTGCGCTTGGGGTTCCATGCCGGCGGACGTCGCGGTCCAGCCGTCGATGCTCAGCCCGTCGAACCACGCTGCGGCGAGCCGGCTCCGGCCGGCGCCGTGCTCGCAGACGAACAGCACCACTTTGTCAACCATCCCGCACCTCCACGATGTAACCATGGTTACAGTAGTCGGGTGCGGGGTGTGCGTCTACCGCCCGGCGGCGCGGCTCTGGGATCAGCCGGGCGGTAGACATGCGTTGAGGTGTTCAGAGGACGGCTATCGGCAGTCGTAGAGGATGTACGCCGGCTTGTCGAACGCGTCGATGACGGCGCAGTGTTGGCGGACCCAGGTGGCGTAGCCGGGATAGTCGGGGGTCGGTTTGCCTTTGGTGGCCGGTCCGTCGAGGAGGGCGTAGCGCAGCTGCCCGTCGCGGGTGAGCTCATCGAGCTGCTGCGGGCTGACGTTGGGCACCTGGGCGGTGAACCCGCCGATGGGCAGTGGCGTGATGCCGCGCAGCTGGAACTGTCCCGCCTGCGGCGACCACTGAACGGCTACCTGGTATCGCTGGCCGGCATTGTTGGCGGTGAGATAGGAGGCTAGCTGGTCGATGTCGGCGGCGGGAATCATGCGCTGCAGCCGGCCGCTGAGGATGCTGGCCGTCTCGCGGGACGCGGGGCCGGCGGCGGGGCGGTGCGCGTCGGAGACCGTGCGGTTGTCGGTGACCGACAGCGTCCACGTCAGTGGGGCGAGCATCACCGCCGCCGCGGCCACGACGGCCGCTGCCCGGTAGCTGACGTTCGACGCCGGGCGCAGCGTAGCGACGGCGAGTAGGCCGGCCACGGCGACGACGCCCGTGATCGTGATGGTCGTGTTCAGGCTGGGCGCGAAGGTGGGGAACCGGCCGCCGAGGTACACCGCCCAGCCGGCCGTCGCGGCGACGGTCACCGGGAGCAGCCACCGCTGTCTGCCGCCGGCACGGTAGCGGGTCCACAGAAAAGTCGCGCCGACGCCGGCGAAAGCCGCCAGCGGCGGGCCGAGGACGATGTTGTAGAAGCTGTGGGCCTTCAGGCTGAGCGCGAACACGATCGTGTGCGCTGCCAGCCACAACGCCCACATCACATATGTCGACCGGACAGATGGCAGCGCCCGGTCAGTGGTCCGTCCGCAGGCGCGCACGGCCCACCGGCCGGCGATCAAACCGGCGAGGGCGAGGGGATACAGCCAACCGACCTGCGGCGCCACCCCGTCACGGAACAGGTAGAGCCATCCTGATCCTTCGGCGCGGCCGAGGGGTCCGCCGACGCCGAGGATCTCGGCGCCGGCGTTGTCGACGCCGTAGCGGTTGAAGCCGTTGTAGCCGAACACCATCGACAGCACCGAGTTGTCGACCGACCCGTCGATCCATGGCCGCGACGACGCTGGCGTGAAGGTCATCGCGGCGATCCATGCCGCTGACACCGCGAGCGTCGTGGCCCCGGCCAGCAGCAGACGCCCCACGCGGCTTCCCCACGGCAGCACGGCGAACATCAGGTATGTCAGCCCGAGGGGCAGCCAGAGTAGCCACGCCTGCGCCATCTTGACGTGGAACGCCGCGCCGATCCACAGCCCGCACGCCAGCAGCGGGCCAAGCCGCCCGGTGAGCACCGCCGTCTGCCACGCCCCGGCGGCCAGCAGCAGCACCAGGACCAGGACCGCGTCGGGAATCTGGGTGCGGGCCAGCGCCGCCACGATCGGCGTCGTCGCGTAGCAGGCCGCCGCGATGAGCGCCGCAGACGGGCCTGCCCACCGCGAGACGATCCGGTACAGCGCCAGGATCGCCCCCACGCTGGCTAGGAGCGAGGGCAGTAGCACGGCCCACGGCTCGTATCCGAACAGGCGGGCCGACAGGGCCTGCAGCCAGAACGTCCCGGGCAGCTTGTCGAACGTGATGGTCAGCTTAGGGTCGTAGGCCGCCGACGCCCACGCCGCCCAGCTGCCGGCCATGCTCTGCACACCCGGGCCGTAGTACAGGTGCAGCTGCATCCGGCCGACACCCCACGCATAGACCACGCCAGCGGCTGCCGCGATCAGTAGCAGCACCGGCCGCGCCCAACGCGGTTGCCCGGCCGGTGAACGCCACACCCTCCACCAGCCGCGTGCCTGCAGCTCTACCGGATCGGTTGTCACCTGCGGGTCCGCGACCTCTAGCACCTGCTGCGTCATGCCGACACACTAGAGAAAAGCATCGATGGATGGAAAAATCGAGATATTAACATGTCTTTAACTCTTGAAACCACGGTTGCACGCTTGGCAATATTCGCAGATCGTTCCACGAGGCTGACGTGCCGGTACGAGGCCGTCCGCGTGGCCTCGTACCCTGCCATGACTCGTCGGACAGGCTGTAGGCTGGGAGTTTTCGGTTCGCGCTGATGATCTCTGGCATGGCCGTGTGGTTGCTGTACCGGCGCTGTTGCGTTTGCGGTCTGGCGGCCGTGGCGAGCCGCATTGGAGCTCAGCTCAGATCGCTTGGGCCAGGTGATCGCCGAGGCCGCGCAGCATCATGGCACGCCGTTCCTGCCCCGGGTCGATGCCGTGGCGGCAGACGCGGCGTTTGTGGGGGCCGCAAACGGAGCGTACGTCCCGGTGTGCGTGCCTACGCGCGCGGAATGCAGGCCACCATCGCGTACTGGACCGGTCGCCACGAGGAAGCCGTGCGGTACGCGATGGCAGCGGTGGACACCACCCCGTCCGGCATCGCTCAAGTGCGTGACCCAGTGCGTGTTGGCCCGGGCCTGGGCGCATCGGCGCGATTGACCAATTCCGCGAGGCGCTCGCCGCAGCCGACGACGCCCGCGCCGTCGATGGTGACTTGCTGCACGACGCTGTCGGCGGGGAGTTCGGCTTCACCGCATCCCAGCAGGCGCGATGCGCGAGCACCGCATGGCTGCAGGTCGACAGCCTGAACGAGGCCACGAAGGCGGCAACCGTTGCGCTGAAGTTGGCCGCGACGCAAGACGCGACCCCGTGGTCGACCGAAGCCCGAGTCGACCTGGCCACCTGCCACCTTCCCGGCGGACGGCTCGACGCCGCGCAGGAGACGCTAACACCGCTGTGGTCCGTACCGGCCGAGTGGCGGCGCACCGGTCTGCTCGGACGGTTGGGCAGGGTGCAGGAGTTGCTGTCCGCGCTCCGTGGCCGTCGGCACCAGTGGAGCCCACGCGCAGCTCCACAGTGATAGCCCTGCCGGGTCGATGAACAGCTCAGCCTGATGAGCACATCAGATGATCTCGTGCGTGACGGCGATATTCGATACGGTGTGGACCCCACCATTTGTGATGTGGAAGGTGGCCCGTGGTCATGACCCGCACCGGACAAGCGGTGAGCCGACTAGCGTGCTTCCGCTCGGTCGCCGTCGCGCTGGCCGCAGCGGTGTTCTTCACCGGCGGTGGCCTGCTGGCCGCCGCGCCGGCCGCCGCCGCGACGCTCGATGAGCTCGCAGGGTCGCCGGCCGCTGCGGATCTGGACGTTATGACGTTCAACCTGCGGTACGCAAGCAGCAGCAGGCCAAACTCGTGGGTGCAGCGCCGGCCGGCCATGCGTGAGCTACTCACTGCCGAGCAGCCGGACCTGATCGGTACTCAGGAGGGGTTGGCCGGCCAACTCGCGAACATCAAGCAGGATCTGGGCAGCGGCTACGACTTCATCGGTGTTGGTCGGGAGGGCGGCACCAGGGGCGAGTACATGGCCATCTTCTACGACAACACCCGCCTGCAGCCGCTGGAACAGCACCACTTCTGGCTGTCGGACACGCCGGAGGTGGTGGGATCCAACACGTGGGGCGGCGGATCGGTCCGCATGGTCACCTGGGTCCGGTTCCGCGACCTTGTCACGGGTGGGCAGTTGTACGCGGTCAACACCCACCTGGACAACGCCAGCGACCTTGCCCGTGAGCGGGCCGCGCAGCTCATCAGGGCTCGGCTGGCGGCCCTGGCTCCGGGGCTGCCGATCGTGCTGACCGGAGATTTCAACAGTGGACCCTGGGCTAGCAGCCCGGTCTACGACGTCCTCGTCCGGCAAGCGGGGCTGGTCGACACCTGGACGGCGGCCGCGGTCACCGGACCGGCGTACGGCACGTACCACAACTACCAGCCGCTGGTGGCCGGGGGCGCTCGCATCGACTGGATACTCGCGACGCGGGGCGTGACGGTATCAGCTGCGGCCATCAACACGTACCACTCGGGATCGGGACAGTTCCCCAGCGACCACCTGCCGGTGCAGGCCCGCCTCCGACTGCCGGTGGCGACGACCAGCGAGGTCACGCTCGTCAACCGGGCCACCGGGAAGTGCCTGGACATGTACGCCTCTTCGCTGGTGGACGGGGCTGATGCCGGGCTGTGGACCTGCAACGGTGGCGCGAACCAACGCTGGCGCATCGACGAGGCCGCCGACGGCAACTACCGCCTCATCAATCTCGCCAGTTCCAAGGCACTGGATGTCGACGGCTGCGGCACCGCGGACGGCACGAAGATCCAGCAGTGGTCGTGGCTGGACAACGCCTGCCAGCGATGGTCCCTCATAGACACGGAGGACGGCTGGATGAGGCTGGAGAACGTCAACAGCGGCAAGGTCGCGGACGTGGCGGACTGCGGCACCACGGACGGCACCGCCGTCCGGTTGTGGGCGTGGCTGAACAACTACTGCCAGCAATGGCAGGCTCGATCCTGACACGGGGACAACTGGCTACACCGTCGAAGTTGTCGATCATGGCGATGGTGATCATGCTGGCGGAGTTGTCGGGTCAGGTTTCGTAGTCGCGGACGAGTCGGCGGTGGTGCATGAGCCAGCCGAGCTGATCAGCGCCAAGGAGGTGGACCACGGCGAGGTGTCCGTCCGCACACTTGCGAACGGGTGGCGTTGGTGTCGCCTTACGACGAGAAGAGGCGGATGAGGAGCAACGCGGCGAAGGCAAGCAGAGCGACGCCGGACATCGCTTCGATGGCTCTGATCGCGGTGGGCTTGAGAGCGCGGCGCAGTCCCGCGATCATCCCCGCGCAGACGAAGCACCACAGCAGCGAAGAGACCATGAATCCGGCGAAGAACGCGACGAGGTGACGCGGCTCGGGCTGCTTACCGAGCATTCCGGCCACGGCGCCAGCCGCGCCGGCCCAGTAGACGATGTTCCAGGGGTTGCCCAACGACATACCGGCGCCGGTCAGAACCGCCGACGACCGTCCGCCGCGGGCCTCGGCGGGCACCGCGCTGCGATCACCGGCAAGAGCATCGCGTATCCCCAGCGCACCCAGCCCGGCCAGGATCAGGCATCCGACCACGGTCAGGGGGATCTGCACCGAAGGTAGGAGGAACAAGGCGGCCACGCCGCTGAGCCCGAGAATCGCCCAGACGGCGTCGCCGGTCAGCGAACCGACCTGCACGGCAAAGGCCGGGCGGAAGCCGCCCCGGACTCCGCGGCGCAGCGACTCGGTGAAAACCGCTCCGGGCGCGGCGTTGAACACCAGCCCGATACCCATAGCCGTCATGATGATCTGCAGCATGGGCTCCAGCGTGCCTACCGGCGAGCTAGCGGGTCTTGTCAGATGTTGACGCGCGTCGGAACCGTCCCGGCGTCATCGCGTAGGCGGCACGGAAGTGCTTGTGGAAGTGAGCCTGATCAGCGAAGCCGGCCGACGCCGCGGCGTGCGCGATCGGTACGCCCTCGCGCAGTAGCCGGCGCCCGTGCGCCAGCCGGGCCTGCAGATGCCAGGCATACGGCGAACATCCCACCGCGCGGGAGAATGACCGGATCAGTTGCTCCCGCGACAGGCCGACCTCGGCGGCTATATCCGTCACGCTGACTGCGGCTGACAGGTCCTCCCGCAGCCGTCGCAGCACGTGGGCGATCCGCGCGTCGCCGGGGGCGGGTCCGTCGGGTCGGGACCCGCCGGTGCCTCGACGCAGCAGGTCAACCAAGATCGCGTCGAGGTCCGCCGGTGCCCCGGCCGCGATGGCCAACATCCGGTGGCGCAGATCGGGTGCGGACAACACCGGGCGAGTGAACTCGACCAGCTCGCTGCCGGTGAGGTCCAGCATGTCGGCGACTGGAATGTACAGGCTGACGCAGGACCATGGGCGGGTGTCGGTGGTCCGGGTGGTGCTGGACTGCACCTGGGCGGGGTTGTAGAAGGTGACCTCCTCGACGCCAGCCTCGAACGAGGCGCGATCGAGGCGGACCTTCTCCCAGCCGTGGACGTTGACGCTGATCACGTACTCGTCATCATGGCTGTGCCGGGGAAACCCTCCCGGCTCCGGCGTAACCACCGCTACCTGCACCGGAACAACTGTAACGACCAGCCGAGGCGATCAGTGGAAACCGGTTAGCACCAGCGACTCACTGGTCGACTCACACAGCATCCACCTCCGATCGTTTGTGCTACCGCCAGTTGGTCCTGGCGGGATGGCGTGACCCTACGCGACCACCACAACGAGGCGGATCGGCGCGAGCGTCCCCGCCGGCATCGACGGAACGGCGGACTCCCGGCCGTGTAGGGGGATCCAGGGCAGCTGTCCGGACTTACCGAGGTCAGGCTGGAGCCCGCTGCGCAGGTGGTAGCGGCGTGAGGCGGAACGAGCCGGCGACTTTCCGCTGGTAGATCTCCCGGATGGCGGGATCCCAAGGGATGCGCCAGCGTTGGCGTGGATCTCGCGAATGCGGTCGGTCAGTTCCGCATCGCGCATTTGTCGCTTCGACGGCGGACGCTTCTTGGCCGCCCAGTAGCCGCTCGGGGTGATTGGAGCCCGTGCCGGCGCAGCACGCGGCAGATCGGCTCGACTCCGCCGAAGCGGTCCCGATGGGCGTCGACGAAGGTCACGAGCGTGGCGTAGGCCGGTCGAGCTCCGTCCACCTCCGAACCAAGGGGGCGAGGTGGGGTTCACAGGTACACCTGAATCTGCGTTCAGAAGTCCAGCCTGCGCCAGAGTGACCCGCCAGGTGCGATGGTTGGATGACGGATGACACCAAGAGACGAGTCGCTGCGGCCCGCTGTCCGAAGGCGGCGAATCGTGCGGATAGCCGTTGCCGTGCTGGCGCTGTTCCTGCTGCTCGCGGTGGCGGGCGCGGTGTACGAGGGCCTCGCCGAACGCGGTGACGCGAAGCGGTACCCGGTGCCCGGGCGGATGGTTGACGTCGGCGGGCACCGGCTGCACCTGCACTGCACCGGGGCCGGTGGGCGCACGGTCGTGCTCGAAGCGGGGCTGGGTGAATCGTCGGCCACGTGGGCTACGATCCAGCAGCAGTTGAGCGGCGGCGGTCGGGTCTGTAGTTACGACCGGGCCGGCTACGCGTGGAGCGAGCCTGGGCCGAGCTCTCGCACCGCCGGCCAGGCGGCTGATGAACTGCACGCCATGCTGCTGGCGGCCGACGAGCAGGACAGTACGTCTTCGTCGCACACTCCTACGGTGGTCACGTTGTGCGCCTGTACGCCGACCGATGGCCCGAACTCACCGCAGGGATGGTCCTCATCGACGTGAGCGACGAGAATGCCACCACGGCCCTCACCGCCGCGAGAGTGCCGCTGGCCGTACAGTTCGCGGTCCAGACCACCGCCGCTCGGCTCGGCGCCGTGCGGCTGTTCGGCGATGCGCTGGTTCCCGACGGTGCGCCACCGCTGGCCCGGCAGGCCGCGCCAGTGGTCTACGGCCCGAAGTCGCTGGCCGCCACCGGTGCCGAAGTCGCGTCGAGCCTCGACAGTGCCGAGCAGGTCAAGGCGAGCGTCGTCCACCCCGCCGCCTGGGGCGATCGGCCGACCATCGTCATCGCCGCCGCCGGGCAACCCGCGGCGGCAGTCGAGGCACAACGCCGGCTCGCCGAACTGTCCAGCCGAGGCTGCCTGATCATCGCCGACACCACCGACCACTACGTGCACTACGCCCAGCCCGACCTGATCGTGCGCTCGGTGCGCGACATTCACGAACCGAGGTGCTGAGGAGGGAAACACGGCTCCCCAGGATGCGTCGGCTCTGGTCGCGTAGTTGGTTGCGGTGGCCGATGGCTCCGCCGATTGAGCCAGGATCAGGCCGAGCGTGTTGGAGACCGTGGCGGTGACCGGTGGCGGGCCGGTGGTGAGCAGTACCGGAACGCGGGTCCAGGCTATCGACGCCGCCGCCTGACCCGGGCGGTGACCGGTGTCCCGGAGCCGACCACGGTATTGATCGTGCCACGACGACGAGTAGTCGCCAAGCCCATGGCCGAGGGAGGCACTCGGACGGGTCGCCAGTCGGATGCTGAGCAGGCAGTGGGGATATGCCCGCACTGCCCGGCGGCAGACGATCTGTCACCAGGGACGCGCACATCGGCATGCAGCGTGGTCGTTTCGGCATGACGCAGGTGGCAGGTGGGGGAGCGAGGCTTTGATCAGCCGCGCCGTGAAGGGTACGGCTGACCGGGAAGGAGCATCACATGGGTCGATACGACCTCGCCCTCATCGGCTTCGGCGGTGTCAATCGTGCGCTCGCGGCGCTCATCTGCGAGCGCGGGAAGCGGCTTTCCGCGGAGCTGGGCCTCGCCTTGCGCGTTGTTGCGATCACCGATCTGCGGGCCGGCTCCCTGGTCGACACCGAGGGCATCGACCTCACCCCGCTGCTGGCGGTCGAACCCGGCGAGCTCACGTTCGCCGGCATGACCGGCGGAAGCGCCGACCCCCGCAACGAGTGGGTGATCCGCGAGGTGCCGGCAGACATCGTGGTGGAGGCGACGTTCACTGACCCCACCGAAGGCGAGCCCGCACTCTCCCATGTGCGCTGGGCCCTGGAGTCCGGCAAGCACGTGTGCACCACCAACAAGGGGCCGGTCGCCTTCGGCGGCCGTGCGCTG
Organism: Micromonospora sp. KC207; assembly: GCF_004348615.1. Lineage (NCBI taxonomy): Bacteria > Bacillati > Actinomycetota > Actinomycetes > Micromonosporales > Micromonosporaceae > Micromonospora > Micromonospora sp. KC207. Next base: position 30,853 of record NZ_SMKJ01000018.1, on the reverse strand, counting down.
CGGCAGCTGGCCGCCGAGCGCGACGTCAGCTTCGAATTCGAGGGCGCGGTGCTCAGCGGCACACCGGTCCTGCGAACCGCCCAGCGCATGCTCGGCGGGCTTGAGATCGCCGGCGTCCAGGGCATCATGAACGGCACGTCGAACTACATCCTCGGCCGGCTCGAGGCCGGTATCGATCTCGCGACGGCCATCGCGGAAGCCCAGGAGCTGGGATACGCCGAGGCCGACCCCACAGCCGATCTTGAGGGCCACGACGTCCAGCTCAAGTTGATGATCCTAGCCAACGAGGTCCTCGGTGCCGATTTGCGTCGCGAGGACGTCTTCCGCGAAGGCCTCTCCAACATTACGCAGCAGGATGTGCAGAACGCCATGTCGAAGGGGCTGCGCTGGAAGCTGGTCGGCTCGGCGATGCGCCAGGCGGATGGCAGCGTCGACGCCCGGGTGGCCCCGCTCGCGTTGCCCGCCCACCACCCGCTCGCCGGGATATCCGGACCGGTCAACGCGGTCGCCTTCCACACGGACCTGCTCGGCGTCGTCACGGTGTCCGGACCGGGCGCCGGCCGTACCGAGACCGCCTACGCCCTACTGTCGGACATCATCGCAATCCACCGGCGTCGCCCCGCGGACGGCAACACCGCCCTGCGCCGCGTTCCTCAGGAGACCCACCATGGCTGACACAGTGGTGAGCCCCCGCATCCAGTTCGGTGCCGGCATGCAGGCCGTGCGCAACCCGTACACCGGTGAGGTCATCGGCTCGGTCTGTATCGTGGACGCCACCGCCATCGCCGGCATCCTGGAGCGGGCCAGGTGCGGGTGCCGCACCGCGGGCACGCTGTCGCGCGCCACCCGGGCCGGTGCCCTGGACCGGGCCGCCCGGCTGGTGGAGCGGCGCGCTGAGTCCTTCGCCCGTCTGATCGTCAGCGAGGCCGGCAAGACCATCGCCCAGGCCCGCAAAGAGGTCGCCCGCGCGGTCAACACGCTGGCCCTGTCCGCGGCCGAGGCCCGGCGCAACGCCGGCGAGATCATACCCTTCGATGCCCACGAGGGTTCCGAGAGGCGGCAGGGGTGGTTCACTCGTGAACCCCTCGGGATCATCGCCGCCATCACCCCGTTCAACGACCCCCTCAACCTGGTCGCTCACAAGCTCGGTCCGGCCATCGCCGGCGGGAACGCGGTGATCCTGAAACCGTCCGCCCTCACCCCACTGTCCGCGCTCCGCCTGGCCGACACGCTCATCGAGGCCGGCCTGCCCGAGGAGATCGTCACGGTCGTCAACGGCGGCGCCGACATCGGCGCTGCGATCGTCACCGCGCCCGACGTGCGCATGGTGTCGTTCACCGGCGGATTCGCCACCGGCGAGGCCATCACCCGCACAGCGGGGCTGAAGAAACTGGCCATGGATCTCGGCGGCAACGCTCCGGTCATCGTGATGGACGACGCGGACCTGGACGCGGCGGTGAAGTCCTGCGTCTCTGGCGCATTCTGGGCGGCTGGCCAGAACTGCATCGGCACGCAGCGGATCCTCATCGCGCGAGGGGTGTACGGGCGCTTCCGCGACGCGTTCGTCGCCCGCACGAAGCTGCTTCGCGTCGGTGACCCGTTCAACGAGTGCACGGACGTCGGCCCCATGATTACCGAGGAGGCTGCGCGGGCCACCCGAGCCAAGGTCGACGCTGCGGTTGCCGACGGGGCGGTGCTGCTGTGCGGCAACGAGCTGAACGGCTCCCTGTATACGCCGACGGTGATCGAGAACGTCCCGGCCAGCTGCGGGATCTGGCAGGAGGAGGCGTTCGCTCCAGTCGTCGTTCTGCAGCCGTTCGATTCCTTCGATGACGCCATCGAGCAGGCCAACGCGATCGACTTCAGCCTGCACGCGGGGATCTTCACCTCACGTCTGGACCGCGCGCTGTCGGCAGCCCGACTGCTCGATGCCGGCGGAGTGATGATCAACGACTCGTCCGACTACCGGCTCGACGCAATGCCGTTCGGCGGGTTCAAGTACGGCAGCATGGGCCGCGAGGGGGTGCGCTTCGCCTTCGAGGAGATGACTCAGCCGAAGGTCGTCTGCCTCAATCGTCTGGACGATGTGCGGTGACAGCCCTCCATACCGGGTGCGATTCACCGGGTGAACTCGCCGTCCCTGGTCCAAGCCGGGCCGCTCGGGAGGAAGCAGGCAACCAGGCTGCTCACCCTACCCTGCGGACCTGCGCCCTCCTCGCGGTCGGTTAGCCACCCGGGACAGGGCAAGCGCCGTGACCATGTCACGTACACCGGGCATCTGGGCAATCTCTTCCCAGATGTCCCGTATGCGGCCCAGGGATGTCGCTTCGAGCCGCACCATGATGTCGAAGTCGCCGCTGAGGACTTCGCAGATGGTGACCTCGGGGATACGTGTGAGCGCAGCCAGGACATCGCCCCCGCGCATGCGGTCCTGGCGGTAGACGAGCACCAGAGCGGAGACGAGGTCGTCGCCGGCGTCGCGGGTAGGGCGGACGACGGTGTAGCCGGCGATGTGTCCCTGCCGTTCCAGCCGCTCGACGCGCTGGCGCACCGCGTTGCGGGACAGCAGAACCCGGCTGGCCAACTCGGCATGCGAGATGCGGGCGTTGCGGGTGAGCTCGGCAATGATCTTTTCATCGATTGCGTCCAAGATGGGTGCCCTCCCTCGCGATCGACAAGCCCCCCGGCAGTCGATGGTGCGCTGCTGGAGACGGGTGTGATGGATCGAAGCCGGTCAGGAACGGGAGTGCGAGACGAGGTCCTTCGGCTCTCGCGGGGACACCAACATCCGCGCCAGGGCTCGCGGCGACTCGGCGGTCGCGTACGCTCCCGTCGATTCGACGGGAGCGCCGTACCCCCACAGCACGCGGATCGCCGGGATGCCTTCGGCGGCGGCGCTCTGCACGTCGTAGCCCCGGTCGCCCACCATCAGGGGCCGGGACGCGTCGATCCCCTGCGCCCGTAGCCGCAGCAGGCATTCCCGGATCACGTCCCGCTTGGTGCTCCGGCCCGCCCCGTCGGAGGTGCCACACACGGTCACCAGGTGCGCGGTCAGACCGTAATGTTCGATGATCCGCTCGGCCTGGTGCTCCACCTTCGATGTCGCCACCGCCATGGGGAAGCCAGCCGCAGCCAGCGTCTCCAGCAGCGCCGGAACCTCGTCGTACAGTCTGCTGTTCAGGGCACCCCTCTCGACGTAGGCCGCTCGGTAGAGCTGCAGGGCCCGGCTGGCGGTCAACTCGTCAAGGCCGAGAACGTTGCGAAACGACTGGTACATCGGCGGGCCGATGAAACTGAGCAGCGTGTCCCCGTCGGGAATGGGAACGCCGATTTCCTCAAGGGCCATGACGACACTGGCGGCGATGCCCGCAGCGGAGTCCACCAGTGTGCCGTCGAGGTCGAGCAGAATGCATGTGGGCGTCACGGAGGCACCTTCCAACTACGACGTCAGAGAAGGAACGGGTTGTCCCGATGGGACGGGCCGCTAGTGTGCTGCAGCGGTGGGGAGCGTTCTAACGACCAGGAGCGTGGTTGCGCCTGCGGCGGCGAACACGGCAGCCAGCACGAGCCAGCCAATGGTGCCGAGCGTCAGGGCTGTGCCGGTGACGACGAGGGGTGCGAGCATGGCGCCAGCGGCGACGCTGGCCTGGTTGACGCCTTGGTAGGCGCCGGCCGCGCCGGTCGATGCGAGGTCGAAGGCGAGGCCCCAGTTGCCGACGTCGGCGGCGACTTCGCCGAAGGTGTGCAGGATGACCGCGCTGAGCAGCAGGATGACGGCGATGGTGGTGGATCCGCCGGCGGATGCCGAGTAGATGAGGCACGCTGCTGCAAGGGAGAACCCGCCTGCGAGGATGGCCCGGGCGCTGGTGTGGATGCCGTGGACTCGTCGTGCGACAGGCGTCTGGATGACGACGACGGCGGCGGTGTTGAGCAGCAGCACCAATGTGACGGTAATGGGCGGCGCCGACGTGTGTTCGGTGATCCAGAGGGGAACGCCGACGGTGAGGAGGCCGGCGTGCATGGCCAGGAGCACGTTCAGGGCGCTGACGGTCAGGTAGGTACGGTCCTTCAGCGGTGACCGTCCGGCGGAGGTCGGGGGCAGATCAGCGATCACGTCGTCGCCGGGTGGTCTGCGGGCGGCAAGCTCGGCACGGATGGCCAGCAGGGGCCAGACGGAGGTCAGGACGAAGATCCCGGCGCCCAGGATCGCCAGGGTGTAACCGACGCCGGTGTCGGTGAGCAGGGCGAATCCGCCGCAGGCGCTGCCGGCACCGATGAAGACGTTGATGACGACGCCGAGGCGGGCTCGGACGAGGACACGGTCGGTGCCGGTGAACGCCTGCGCCAGGACGGCGGCACGGGCGGTGCCCTGGGCGGCTTTGCTGGCGACGGCGAGGCAGGCGGCCAGAGTGAACGTGGTGACGGTCGACGCGGCGGGGTAGGCGAGCAGGGCGAGTCCTTGGGTGGTGGTCGTTGCCACCAGCACGGCGGGTGCGCCCACGCGGTCGGCGACGCGACCGGCAGCGAACGAGGCGGCGATGGCGACTGCGCCGGCGACGGTCAGTCCGACGCCGACCTGACCGACGCTCAGGCCGACGACTTTGGTGAAGAACAGGGCACTGACGGCGTAGAACACTCCGTTGCTGAACGACGAGGCCATGGCCGAGGTCGTCAAGGCTGCGGCGATCGGCTCAGCCGGCCGTAGTGCCGCCGCGGCGCTGCGGGCGAACGCGCTGAGCGGTCCGACCGTCGCTGTTCCCCGACGTGTGGGCTCCAGGGCTGTCATGAGCCGGTCGGGGGATGGGGCGTGCGCGCGAAGCACACCGACTGGGGCGCGCCCACGTAGGGGCCGAAGTTGCCAATCTGCTCGTAGCCTTCACGCTGGTAGAACCTGATCGCCTCGGGTTGCGACGTCCCGGTCTCGAGCACGAGCCGTCGGACGCCGGCATCGTAGGCGCGCGCTTCGAGGTCGCGCAGGATCGCCGTCGCGACGCCCGTGCCGCGGTGCGCCGGGGCCACGTACATCCGTTTGATCTCTGCCACGCCAGAAGTGAGCATGCGCAGCCCGCCACAGCCGATGGCAGCCCCCTCGTGCCCGCGTGCGACGACGAAGACCGCCATGTCGTCGGCACTGGGCGCCGTGCCCGGTTCGTGATCGTCGTTTCCGTACCGGGCATCGAGTTCGGCGCGCTGCGCGGCACGCAGCCTGGCGGCGTCGGGCGCGTCCCATGGCTCCGGGGTGATTGTCACGTTCATTTGATCTCCCTGATCGTAACGTGCGTTACCGTAGCAATCATTACCGTAACACGTGCTACCGTGGAGGTGAAGGTCCAGCTCGGCCGGAAGGACGGCATGTCTCGCACCCGCGATCTCCAGGCTCAGCAGCAACGGCTGTCGACCGCGACGTGGGCGGTGCTAGCCCACGACGGGCTGACCGGACTGACGGTCCGGGCCGTCGCCGCCCGCGCCGGCTGCACGACGGGCCTGGTGATGCACACCTTCCCCGACAAACGGTCCCTGCTGCGGCACGCACGGGACCTGCTGCACCAGCGCACCGCCGAGCGCGCCGATCAAGCAGAGGCGGCTGCTGCCGACCCGCAGAGCCGGCTACGAGCCGTGCTGTCGCAGGCGGTCACCCTCGCCGACGACAAGCGCCAGGAAGCCCGGGTCTGGATCGCGTACGCGGCGGCCGCCGTCGCCGATGCCGACCTCGCCGAGCTCCACCGCAAACACAACCGTGCATTTGTCGCCCGCATCGACCGGCTCCTGTCGGATGCGTATCCGCACCTCGCAGACGACGCTCGAGCGGACGCCGCCACCGCTCTCGTAGCGCTCGTCGAAGGCCTCAACACCCTCGCCGCGCTCGATATCACGACCTACCACCCTGACCAGCAACGCCGAGCCATCGACGACGCCCTGAACCGACTCACCACACGTACGCGCCCGACGGGATCTCGATAGCCGCCTGGCTGCGGCGTGTCTTGACAATCCGGTGTGACACGCCTGGCGGGTCTGCTGCACCGATAGGTGACATCTGAGCACGTCACGGCGTAGTCGATCGGCACGGTTAGGCGCATTGAGCTGGTTTAAAATCGTATCTGGCCTGGCGCGTCGGGCAGACGTTCGGCGCTTGTCGCCGCATACATTTCGGCACCTGCGGTTGACCGACCTGGCTCGCGCCGATTGGACGCTGGACCAGATCGCTCAGCTGCCCCGGGATCGTGAGAGGCCGACGGCATGCCGCCTTGGCAGGCGGAAACCGTTGAACCTCAGTGCCATCGGTGCGGCCGCGCCGCCGATCCGGCCATACCCGCACTCGTCGAATAGAGGACCTTTGGTGTCGGCAGCGTTCGGTTGGTTGAGGAATCTCGCCCCCACGCATTGTTCGTGCTTTCATCCCTACCGCGACGGATGAACACGCGATCGTCGCGGGAGGGATCGCTCCAGACTTCCTCTGAACCGCATTGCAGCTTCATGCTGCGATGCTCTACGCTGCTCCGTAGTTACGGATCAGCGAAGGATGCGACCATGAACGACAACAGGTTCGACGAACTTGAGCGACGGATCGCCCACCTGGAGAGCCGGATCGGCGGCGAAGCCGCGCCGGAGCGTGCCGCGCGAGGTGCGAACCCTCTGATGGGGGTATTGCATGCCTGGCGCCGCGAGGCTGAGGAGCAGTCCCTGCCCGGGACGGTGGGTTATGCGGGGTACGTGGCCGGCAGGGAACTGCTCTGGGCCAGGCAGATACCGCTCGCCGAGCTATTGCCGGCCGACTGGGGTCCAGCGGCCGGCATCCTGGAGTCCCTCGGCAGCCAGCCGCGGCTGGCGTTGCTCGGGGCGCTCTTGCGCGAGGGCCGCCGCACCAACGTCGACCTTCAGGAGGCGCTCGGCGCGAACCAGGGGGATGCGACCAGCGGCCAGCTCTACCACCACCTGCGGGAGTTGCAGGGGTCGGGGCTGATCACGCAGAAGCGGCGTGGCGAGTATGAGCTCGTCCCCCAAGCGGTGATCCCGATCCTGACTATCCTCGCCGCCGCAATGAATGTTGCCACCGACCCTCCGGTCGTACCACCAGTCAATAGGTAGCCGCGATCCGCGCGCTGCAGCGGCGACGACAGGCGACGTTGGGTCATCCGAGACTGGGCCGTCCCCCAACTGGGCGCACGCTCATCAGCGTAGGACGTTCTGCGTCAAGCCTTTGGTCGGTGTCTCGTCGGTTGTCTGTCCCGGCATAGCGGTAGCGGGGTTGGTCCCGGCAGGGTGTGATCGGGTTGGTGAGACGACGGGCGGGGCTGCCCATGATGAGCGTCGAGGTAGCCGTGGTTCCTCAATGCCGTGTGGGGCTCGCCCCCGACGGGGCTTGACGGGTCGCCTGCAGATGTCAGGCGGCGATGGGCATCACCGTGCGGGGTTCGGCGGCGTGGGTGGCGATGGCCGGGTTCCAGGCCCGGCCGGTGGTGACGACGGCGTGCGGTTGCCGCAGGATCGCTGCGGCGATCACGGCTTGGGCCTGGGTGACGGTGCGGCGACCGAGACCGTCATCACCGCTGTTCTGGCGACCAGGCCCGCCGGGGCTTCGGCCATGCCCGAGGATGAGATACGCGTCGTCGCGCTGGCCTTGTTCGACGCGATCGCCGAACACCAGTGGCTCGTCACGCGACTCATCCTCCAGATCGTCCGCAACCCGGCCGGTCCGGTGACGGTGGGGATTCTCGTGAGGATCGGTCGGCAGGTGGGTGCCCGGCGCTGTTGCATTGGCGGATCGGTGGACACGCCGAGGCGCGTCAGCCGGCACTGATCAGATCGCTCGCGCCAGTTCCGTGAACGCGACTGCCCCCGCAGACCGGGTGGGACATCAGCGGCGAGTTCGTAGTGTCCGCGTCGGATGTTCTGCACGAAGGCGTGGCCGGTGATGATCGCGCCAGAACGATCACCGCAGGCGGGAACCGGAACCCGACGAACGCCGACGCCGGCGCAGACCAGGACCGGAGACGAGACGACAACCTCACCGGGCAGGCAGACCATACCGGCCAAGCCGGAGTCGATCATGCGTCCGCCCAACGCAACAGAGCCCCACGGGCTTCCGCGGCCTTCCCTTACCGCGCAACGGGTTCGGGCGTGTCTGCAACCAACCGCCTAAATCGGCCACCCTCCACACTCACGCCTTTACATGGAGAGGCCCAGCGAATTTCGTCACCTGCCACAAGTCAGATCAAATCGACGTCAATCATTCACTGAGATTGATGTCTTGCCAGTCACGCCACCTACTGTTAGCGTTCTCGTACAGGTAGAAACTCTCTGCTTTGCAGAGTCGACCTTTCCCGCGCCCGCAAATGGGAGCCAGACGTGCGATTCTCGCGACGAAGAATATGACGGCGACCTCGGCTCGTGAATTGCCGCTGCGGCCCGACTCGTCCCGCCCACGCGACTTTCGTCTCTACTGGCTGGCCGGCGGGATCAACCTGCTCGGCTCCCAGGCCTCCGGTTTGGTCCTGCCGCTGGTGGCGCTCGCCGTCAGCGGTTCGCCGACCTCCGCCGGCCTGGTGGGCGGCCTCGGCCTGGCCGGGCGGCTCGTGGCGGCGCCGGCGGCGGGCGTGCTGGCCGACCGGCTGCCCCGCAAGGCCATGATGGTCACCGCGCTGCTGGTGGCGGCCGGCGCCATGGCTACGGTCGCCGGCACTCTGGCGGCCGACGCGGTGACCCTCGGCATCCTGGCCGGTGCCGCCTTCGTGGAGGGCGTCGCCCAGGCCGGCTACGAGTCGGCCGGCGCGGGGGCCATCCGGCGGGTCCTGCCCCCTGACGACCAGCGGGCGCTGGCCCGGCTCGAGGCCCGCAACCACGCCATGCAGATCGCCGGGCCACTGCTGGGTGGGGCACTCTTCCAACTGGCGCGTTGGGCACCGTTCCTCGCCGACGTGGTCTCCTACCTGGTCGCCGCGTCCTGCGTTGCCGCAATTCGCACCGACCTCAACCCACAGCGGACGGACCGCAATTCGTTCCTGGCCGACCTGCGGACCGGACTGCGCTTCGTGTGGGAACACCCGTTCCTACGTTTCGTCACCATCTGGGCCGCCGGCATCAACTTCGTCTTCGGCGCACTGATATACCACACGATCCTGGTCGCCGGCGGCCGTGGCGATCTGCCGGTGTCGGTCGGCCTGATTCTCACCATCGCCAGCGTCGGTGGTCTCGTCGGCGCGTTGTCCGCGCCGCGGGTGCTGCGACACCTGCGGCCGGTGGTGGCCATCCCGATCGCGTCGTGGGCGACGGTGGGCCTGGTCGCCGCGCTGTGCGTGGCCCGGCAGCCCTGGAGCTACGGGCTGCTGTTCGGGCTGGTCTTCCTCCTCACGCCCATGGTGGCCATCGTCTTCCAGTCCCGCGCCATCACGATCACCCCCGACCACCTTCAGGGCCGGGTGGCAACGGTGATCGGCACGACCGGAGAGGCGCTGCGGGTGCTCGCGCCGGTGCTCGCCGGCGCGCTGGTCGCCCGGTACCACCCCGGCGCGGTGGCACTGATCTTCGCGGCGGTCCTGGCCATGCTGGCCGCATACGCGACCACCAACGTTTGGAAGCTGCGCACCGGCACGGCCCCGGCGAAGGAGGACTGAGGATGGCTCGCAACTTCCGCGTCTACTATCCGGCGCTGCCGCTGGTGGCCGAGCACGCGCCGCACCGGGCCGTCTTCGTCGGCGACGCCGATGGGCGCTGCCAGGTCTTCGTCTGGGACCGCGAGGTCGGGTCGGCGCGCCAGGTCACCGACCGGGCGGCCGGCACCGTCCGGGCCGCCATCGACCCTGGCGGCACCACCGTCTGGTGGTTCGACGACGACCTCACCGGGGTGGGCAGCTGGCGGGTCTGCGACATCGACCACCCGGAACACTCGACCGAGGCACTGCCGGGGCTCGCCCCGGCCCGGCACGCCGGCCTCGCCATGGCCGCTGACGGCACCGCCGTGATCGGCCTTTCCGACACCGGGGGCATGACGCTGTTCCGGCGGACCGCCACCGGCCGGGTCGACCGGATCTGCCGGGTTCCCGGATACGCCCACCTGGTTGACGTGGACCCGGCTGGCCAGCTACTCGTGGTCGGCACCGACGCCGCGTCGCCCACCGCGGTCACCGTGCTGACCGGCGACGGCACGCCGGTGGCGGTGCTGCCGGGCAGCGCCGCCGGACGGGTCTGGCCGCTGGGATTCGCGCCCGGGACCGGTCCGGCCCGGCTGCTGCTGGTGGTCGAGGAGAACGGCGAGTACGCGCTGGCCACCTGGACCCGGGCCGGCGGGCTGGCCCGGCACGAGTGGCGCTTCGACACCGAGATCACCGCCGGCTGGTATCCGGACGGGACCCGCGTCCTCGTCCGCCAGGATCGACACGCCGGCAGCCACCTGTACTGTGTCGACCTGTCGGCGGGGACGCGTACCGAGGTGCCCACCCCGGCCGGCAGCATCCTGGACGCCGCGGCCTGGCCCGACGGTGACGTGGCGTACGTCTGGACCGACTCCACGACACCGCCGCAGATCCGCTCCGTCGCCGGGGTGGAGCTGCCGACGGCGCCGGACGACGGCCCGGGTGACGAGGCGGTGTCGCTGACGCAGTACTGCCGGCGGACGCAAATCTGGGTGCCGGGGCCAGCCGGGCCGATCCACGCGCTGGTCGCGGCGCCCGCCGACCGGACCGGGCCGCTGCCGGCGGTGTTCCTGGTGCACGGCGGACCGTTCCAGCACGCCCGGGACGCGTACGACCCGCTGGTCGAGGTGCTCGTCCGGACCGGCTGTGCGGTGGTCCGGGTCAACTACCGGGGCTCCAGCGGGTACGGGGCCGCCTGGCGCAACGACTTCCGCGCCGGCGTCGGGCTCACCCAGCTGGAGGACCTGGCGGCCGTCCGGTCCCATCTCTGCGAGCGGGGAGTGATCGTCGAGCACCGGGTGGCGCTCTGGGGCAGTTCCTGGGGTGGGTACCTGACCCTGCTCGCCCTCGGGGTGCAGCCGGACCTGTGGCGGCTCGGCGTCGCGATCAACCCGGTCGCCGACTACGCCGCCGCCTTCGCGGCCGCCACCCCGGCGATCCGCGCGCTGGACACGATGCTGTTCGACGGCACGCCGCAGGAGGTCCCGCAGCGGTACGCAAACTCCTCTCCCACGAGCTACGTCGACCGGGTACGCGCACCGGTCTTCATCGCCGTGGCCACCGACGACGTCCGGTGCCCGCCCGCCCCGGTGGAACGCTACGCCGAGGCGCTGTCGCACCGCCGGGTCCCCGTGAAACTCCTTCGGACGCGAGCCGGGCACGAGGATTTCGATGCCCGTGGTCACGTCTCCCTGATGCAGGCGGTGCTGCTGTTCATGCAGCGGCATTTCGACGGCGTACGGGACGAAGGGACGCCGGTCGCGCTCGCCATGGCGCGACCGACGGACTGACGTACCGGACGGCGGCCTGACGGTCCACGAATGGCGAGGGGAGGTGAGAGCCCATGCGTAAGAACATCATCGAGAACGACCCGATCAGCGGCAACCGCGACCAGGTCCGTTCCGACGTCGCCGTCACGGTGACGGTCACCGTCAAGTTCTGATCCACCACCGAGTGGGATCGCCGGTCCCGCGCCTCGGCCGGCACCCGGCGATCCCACTTCGGTGTCGCCCTCGTCGGGTCCGGGCTTCGTGAGCAAGGAGAGGTGACGTGCGGGTTCTGCTGGTCAACATGCCGTGGGCGTCCATCGATGTCCCGTCCCTGGCGCTGGGGATCCTCACCAACAGCGTCCGCCGGAGTTGCCCGGATGCCGAGGTCGAGGTCGTGCACGCCAACCTCGACTACGTCGACTGGGTGGTCGACCGCACCGAGTTCACCCTGCACGACTACCAGTACTATTCCCTGTTCACCTACTTCGCCGGGTGCGGTGACTGGGTCTTCTCCTCCGCGCTCTACGACGACCCGCGGTGGCGGCTGGACGAGTTCACCAGCCGGGTCCGCGACCAGATGTCCGAGCGGGAACTCGCGCGCAACGTCGAGCTGCACCGGTCCGCCCCGCAGTTCATCGCCGAACTGGCGACGCGGATCGTCGAGCGGGCGCCGGACCTGGTCGGTTTCACCTCCACCTTCCAGCAGAACACCGCCGCGCTGGCGGCGGCCAAGCACGTCAAGCGGCTGGATCCGACGATCCGTACCGTGTTCGGCGGGGCCAACTGCGACGGCGAGCAGGGCGCGGCCCTGCACCGCAACTTCCCCTTCGTCGACCTGGTGGTGCGCGGCGAGGGCGAGGCGGCGTTCCCGCGGCTGCTGGCCGCCCTGGCCGGCGGCGACCCCGCGCGCCCACCGGTGCCGCCGGGGGCCGCCGTGGGACTGGCCGGCGTCGAGGGGTTGTGCTGGACCGCCCCGGACGGCCGGCGGATCGCGAACCCGATGAGCACCAAGCCGCTGCCGCCCGCCGAGATCGTCACCCCTGACTACGCCGGCTACTTCGAGCGGCTCGCCGCCTCCCGGGCCCGCAACTGGGTCGAGCCGAAACTGGTCGTCGAGGGCGCCCGGGGATGCTGGTGGGGCGAGAAGCACCACTGCACCTTCTGCGGGCTCAACGGCTCGTTCATGGAGTTCCGCAGCAAGAGCCCGAGCAGGTTCTACGACGAGATCGTCTCTCTCGCCGAGCGGCACCAGGTGCTCGACATGTTCGTGGTCGACAACATCCTCGACATGGGATACGTGACCTCGCTGCTGCCCAGACTCGCCGAGTCCGACTACGACCTGCGGTTGCAGTACGAGATCAAGTCCAACATGAAGGGCGCGCAGGTGCAGGCGCTGGCCGACGCCGGCCTGGTGAGCGTGCAGCCCGGGATCGAGAACCTCAACAGCCGGGTTCTCAAGATCATGGACAAGGGGGTGACCGGCTGCCTGAACGTACGCATGCTGCGCGACGCCGAGACCAGCGGCGTCACCGTCGCCTGGAACTACCTCTACGGCTTCCCCGGCGAGACCGACGAGGACTACCAGACGATCCTGGACCAGTTCCCGGCTCTGCACCACCTGGCCCCGGCCGGCGGCAGCAGCCGCATCGCCATCGAGCGGTTCAGCCCGTACTTCAACCGTCCCGAGCTCGGCTTCGGCGACCTGCGGCCGGCGGGACAGTACCGCCTGAACTACGACCTGCCCGAGTCGGAGCTGATGGACCTGGCGTACATCTTCGACGTGCCCGAGCAGGGCATCGGCGCGGAGCTGGCGACCCGGCTGGAGGAGGCCGTGACCGAGTGGCAGCACGAGTACGCCCGCAGCCAGCTGACCCACCACGATCTCGGCGAGGAGATCGTGCTGGTCAGCCGCCGCAAGCACTTCGCCTGGCGGGTGCTTCGCCTGACCGCCGCGCCGGAGGTCGCCGCCTTCCGGCAGCTCGACCAGCCGCACACCGTCGACTCGCTGGCCCGCCGGCTCCACCGCCCCGAGCCCGAGGTGGCATCCCTACTGCGGCGCTGGCGGGAGCTGGGCATCGTCTTCACCGACGGCGGGCAGTTCGTGCATGTCGCGCCCCGGGCGATGAACCAGGACCTGCTCCGGATCGACCACCTGCACCCGGAACGCGTCGGCGCGCGGCCGGAAACCGACCACACCGCGAACGGGCCGGCCGAGCAGGCCGCCCTGAGCGCCGTCTGAGGGGAGGCCGTTATGGCCGTCGCCGCATCCACCCGGGAGCCCGTCCTGGTCCGCCTCGCCCGCGATCACGACCCGGCGGTGCGCGCCATACCCGGAATCGACCTCGGCGTCACCGAGTTGCGTGAGCCGGCCGGCGAGGCCGCCGCCCGATGGTTCCACGCCGGGGTACGGCACGTGTCGCTGCCCGATCCGGTGGACCTGGCCGTCGACGACACCGACGCGGCGTCCCGGGACGCGGTGCGCCGCCTCGTGCTGGTACGCGACCTGACCAGCTTCGGGATCGCAGTGGACTGGCGGCTGCTGCTGCCCTACGACGGGTCGAACTGGCGGGTCTACTGCCACCTGCATCCACCGGCGGAGCTGTCGGCGGCGGCCGACGACGACACCGACGACCCCCTCGACGCGTGGCGCCGCTCCCACTACATCGACAAGTGCACGTTCCGCGCAGGCCCGGGCTTCGTTCAGGTCCGTGACCGCCGGGCCGGCCGGCTCAACCTGCACACCGTCGACGACCCGGCGTACCTGCGGGTCCTGGCCCAGGTCGTCGAGGGCGCGCCGGCCAGCGACGTCGATCTGGACATCGCCCGTGACTTCGCGGCCGAGGGCCTGGTCGCACAGGTGGGCACCATGCTGGTGTGGCTGCCGTACCGGCTGCGCCGGTGGCCGCTGCCGTCCATGATCGTCTAGCGGCGAGGTCGGGCCGGCGGTTGGCCCGTCGGGTGGCTTCATGTCGGAGCGTCCGGCCAGTCGCAGCGCGTTGATGGCCAGGTTGCGTAGTGAGGGCCAGGACGCGTGTCGGGTCTGGGCGACGATGCCGTCCGGTGGCGGCGCGGTGCGTAGCAGGTAACTGGCCTGGCCACGGGTGAGGAACGTGTGCGTCGACCGGGTCGGTCTTGCGGCCTGGCCGGTGTCGAAGACCCGGACTCGGGCAGACAGCTTGGCCGGTACGTCGAGAACCTGTTCGCCGTCGGCGACCAGGCGCTGGGCGATGTGCCGGCCCACACCGTTGCAGCCTTCGACCGCCCATACCCGGTCGCTGAACGCGCGGCCGGCCGCCGGCGTCTGCTGGTAGCCGTCGCTGTCGGTGCCGAAACGCCTCCGGGTCAGGACTCTTTCCCGCTCGTCGATGGCTTCGATCGTGGCCGACCGTTTGTGCGGATCCACTCCGATCAACACGCGACTCATGTGCTGGTTCCTCCCGCACCGTCAGACCGATTGATGTCGACAGGGAGGGCAGAGCTACTTCGAGCTGCACAAATCCCTCTTGAGTCACTCCCCGGACGGTAGCCGGCGGGCGCATGCCAGATGAGAGTCACCTCCCCGGATCCGGTGGACAGCCGCGAAGAGAGCGAACCCACCGGCTACCTCGACCCAGCCTGGCCGGGCACGGGTCGTAGATCCAATCGAATAAGTAGCCGCCGACTGGGCGCCGCGCTCTGAGACGAGGGCGGTGGGTCGAACGCTCGGTGGTGCAGAGATACAGTGCGCTCCGACTTCCGGGATAGGCACTCATCTCGACGTTGGCTCGGAGGGGTGGACCCGCGTGAGCGTCGCGTCAGCGAACGATCGTGGCCCGCGCTTCGATCTGTTTCGCGTCCTGCACGCAGCAGCATGGCACCAACTCGTCGGCCCTGAAATCGCGAGACCCCGGTGAGGGCATCAAACGACTCCATCGCGTCGACTCGGACAACGGTGAACGTTTGTGTTGCGCTGAGCGGATGTCCATCATATGCCGTTGAACTGGGCGTGAGTCACCGCTGCGTCGCGGTGCATGATGTGACCCGTGGCAGTGAATGCCTCGTTGCCGACCAACGAGCCTGTCCGGGTCTCCGTGATCGTGAAGCCCTCGCTCAAGTAGAGTCCCATCCCGGCCAGGTTGCCGTCGAGCACAGTGACCTCCACCCGAGGCCCGGCAGCAGCCAGCGCGTGCCGCAGCAGCGCTCTGCCGACTCCCTGCCGGTAGTGCTGAGGGTCGACGTACAGCCACGTGACTTCGTCGTCGTCGAGCGCGACGAAACCGGTCACGGTGCCGTCGTCCTCGGCGACCCAAAGCTGGCCGTCGAACAACCCTTCGCCCTCGGCGGTCTGCGCAAGCGTCAGGAAGGCCTCCACGCCGACGGAGCCGCGCAGCTCGTCGAGGCGGGCGGCGTCGTGGATACGCGCGATCGCGTCCCAATCATCGTCGGAATAAGGGCGGATCTTGATCTCCACGGTTGGCATGGACGCGATCCTCCCGCCCGGCTCCCGGCCAATGCAACCCAATAGCGCCGCCGGCACCGCGGCGCGATCAACACCGCACGCACACAGCACGGTGGTGGACATGTCGACCGAGGCGAAGCGGACGGGGCTGCGATATGGCCGCCGGTCCGCTGTGATGAACCGGTCTCGCGTCGTCACGACTCGAATCGGCTGTCCGATGCGCGGACACGCACCGCGAACCATGGCATCGGGCGTCGACCTTGAGGAAAGGACGCTACGCCTGGCGTCCTCATCTGCCGCAATTCGCGCGGACCGGCGGCGGGAGTCGTCAGGGTGCGTAAGCAGCTGGAGCAGGACGGGCCCAAGCCGGTGAGCCCCGTGAGGCGGCGCCGCACTCGCGAACATCGAAAACCGCCAAATCACGGTGGCGCTTGTAGTCGCGCGTCCGTCGTGCGGGCGGTCCCGGTCGTTCCCAAGGAGGACCGGGAGGCCGCCGCTTGGGACGAGGCTGCGGGCCGGCCGGTGCCCTACTGTGGGGGTGTGTACCGGATCAACCTGTGGCTGCGTGGCCATCCGTGGGTCGGCGACGCGGTGTTGATCATGGTGTTGTCCGTGCCCAGCCTGTATCAGACCGGCGACGGCTGGCGTGCGCCGTGGATCCAGGCGGTGGTCCACGCCGGTCTGGTGCTGCCGTTGCTGTGGCGTCGGCGCTGTCCGGTCGCCGCGGCGGCGACGATGCTCGCCGCGGCGTGGGTGTCGTATGGGGCGCAGGTGTGGCAGTGGCAGATCCCGATCGCCACGCTCGCGCTGCTGGTCGTCGTCTACACGTTCGCGGTGCGGGGGCGGCGGGTGGCGGCGGTGGTGATGGCCGGGCTCGTCGCCGTTCTCTTCGGCACCTGGGCGATCACTCGGTATCCGGGTGAGGACGGCGGTTGGGGCACCCTCGGCTTTCTCCTGATGATCGCCATCGCCTGGGTGGTCGGCGAGTTCATGCGGGCGCGGCGCGAGTACTTCGCGGAGGTGGAGCGGCGGGCGACGGTCGCCGAGTCGGAGCGGCGGGCGCTCGCCCGGGCCGCGGTGGCGGAGGAACGGAACCGGATTGCCCGCGAGTTGCACGACGTGTTGGCGCACAGCGTGAGCGTGATGGTGGTCAACGCCGAGGGCGCCGCGCTGATCCGCCGTGCTGATCCGGACGCGGTCGACCGCACGCTGAAGACCATCAGCGCTACTGGCCGGGCCGCCCTGGGCGACTTGCGGCGCCTGGTCGAGGTGCTGCACGTCGACCCTTCTTCGCGTGCGCCCCAGCCCGCCACGGCCGATCTGCGGGAGTTGGTCTCCCGGGTGAGCGTCGGCCGGCCCGCCATCGACCTCGTGGTCGCCGGCGACACCGGGGGGCTGCCGGCGAGCGCGGCGGTGCAGGCTTACCGGATCGTGCAGGAGGCCCTCACCAATGTGGTCAAACACGCGCCCGTCGACGCGCCGGCCGGGGTCGTTGTCGACTTTGGTTGCGCTGGGACGAACCGGGTCGTGCGCATCGAGGTGACCAACGGCGGCGGGCCGGTGCGCCTCGACGCGTTCCCGGCATCCGGGCATGGCCTGACCGGTATGCGGGAACGGGTCGCCATGTTCGGCGGCACGCTCGACGCCGGCCCGACCGGCGAGGGCGGCTATCGGGTGACGGCCACGCTCCGGGTGAGTCCGACGTGACGGCGGCCAGTGTCCTGATCTGCGACGACCAGGAGCTGATCCGGGTCGGCCTGCGGATGGTGGTGGACAGCCAGCCGGACCTCACCGTCGTCGGCGAGGCCGCCGACGGCGAGGCGGCCGTGGCGAAGGCCGTCGCGCTGCGTCCTGACCTGGTGCTCATGGACGTGCGGATGCCGCGCCTTGACGGCGTGGCCGCCACCGAGCGGGTCTGCGCCGAGCTGCCCGGCACGCGGGTGCTGGTCATCACGACCTTCGATCTCGACGAGTACGCCTACGCGGCGCTGCGCGCCGGCGCGAGCGGGTTCCTGGTCAAGGACGCGCCGGCCGACGAGATGCTCGTCGCGATGCGCGGCGTCCTGCGTGGCGACGCGATGGTTGCCCCGTCGGTGACCCGGCGGCTGCTCGACCGGTACGTGACGGGAGTCGCCGCCCCGATCGCCGACCCGCGCCTCGACGCGCTGACCGATCGGGAGCGGGAAGTGCTCGGCCTGCTCGCCCGCGGCTTGAGCAACGCCGAGATCGCCGGCAAGCTCTTTCTTGGCGAGACCACCGTCAAGACCCATGTGGCTCGGGTCCTCGCCAAGCTGCACATCCGCGACCGGGTGCACGCCGTCGTGGTGGCGTACGAGACGGGGCTGGTCCGCCCTGGAGGCTGACGCACGACGACGAGTCGCCTCCCTACTGTCGCGGCATGTCGATCATTCGCGAATTTCTGCGCCGTCCCGCGCTGACCGGCGCCCTCGCCGCCAGCTCCCGCCGCCTCGCCGACGCCATGACCGACGGGCTCGACCTGGAGCGCGCCCGCGCCGTCGTGGAACTCGGACCCGGCACCGGGGCGATCACCGAGGCGATCCTGCGGCGGCTGGCACCGGGCGTCCGGCTCGTCGCCGTCGAACTCAACCCGGTGCTCGCCCGCCAGCTCGCGAACCGGTACGCCGGCGGCCCGGTCGAGGTGGTCCACGGCTCCGCCGCCGACCTGGCGACGTTGACGGCGCACCCGGTCGACGTCGTGGTGTCCGGCCTGCCATGGACGGTCATGCCGCACGAGCGGCAGCGCCGCATCCTCGACGCGGTGGGCGGTGCGCTGGGCGAGGACGGCCGGTTCAGCACCTTCGCCTACGTGCACGCCGCGTGGACGCCGCCGGCCCGACGCTTCGCCGCCGAGCTGGCCGCCCGATTCCCCGCTGTGGAGCGCAGCCGGATCGTATGGCCCAACCTACCGCCGGCGTACGTGTATCGCGGGTTTCGCGCGCGCTCACTTCGGTTCGACGCCCTCGGCCGATCGGCCAACCGGACCGAGCTTCGGGCCGCTGCCGCGCACCACTCCCGCTGATGGCGACGCGGTCGATCGGAATCAGCGTGCCGTCCAGGATCGCGTACGCCAGCAGCCGGATGGTTCGCGTCGCGGTGTCCAGGTCTTCGGCTGGCTGCCGAGCGGAGCAGGGCTATCGCTTCTCGGACGTAGCGTTAGGCGGTGGCGACGCCGATCTCGAGGCCGGCCGCGGGTCAGGTGTAGGTGTCGCCGTTACGCAGACCGCGTACGCGAACTGCACGCCGAAGCACTCGGCCGCAACGCCATCGCCAAGCAGCTCCGCCGCAATGGGAAGACCATCAGCGAGATCGCGGCCAAGCTGGCCTTCGACGACACGATGGCCCGCCTGGTCCACCCTGACCGGGACGACAAGCAGTTCCAAGCCGAGGTGGCCCTGATCAAAGGCGATCAGCCGGCCCCGGTGGAAGTCGGCGGCGCGCTCGACGCGCTGACGGGCAACAACCGGGACGAGGGCCAGGGCGACGAGGAGCCCCCGCCTGCCGAGGAGTAACCGTGGCGCTGACCGGTGAGCAGATCGAGGACGTCACCCGGGCGCGGTCGACCTGTACCGAGGTGCCGAGCAGGCGGTTCTCGCCGACCGGCTACGGGCGCTGGAGCACCCGGGGTCCTCACCCGCACCGTCCACGCCGAGGTGCCGCCGCGGGTGGTGTACGCCCTGACCGAGCAGGGCCGCAGCCTCAGCAGCATCCTTCATGCCATGTTGGTGTGGGGCGAAGCCAACTTCGAGCCTGGCGCTTGAGCACGGCGGCGGCGCGCAACCGAACCACCGAGGCGCATCCGGCGGGCAGCCCCATCAACTCCCGCGAGCCGTCGTCCCCCAGGCGGCATCCAATTTTCGACAGTTCAAGACACTGAACGGGGGCGCGCCCGTCACATGCGGTGACAGTGGCGACTGGCGGGCGTACGCGATCGGCGGCAGATCAGTGCACACGACCGTGGTCAACATGCCGCCGCCGGCGGTGCAAAGGTTGTGTGGTTGACCAGTAGGGGTCAGTAGCTATGCGTCCGGAAAGGCAGCCATCTCTTTCACCGCTGTCTCCAACGCCACATCAATGCCATTTTCGATCATCCGCCGGTAGGCCGGGTCGCCCGCTGCGGCGGTGCGTCGAATGCCACGGGCAGAGGCATTGACGCGTTCACGAACGATGTCGATGAACTGGCCTACCGGACCATCCCACCCGTAGGCATCCAGGAACAGCCGCACACGTCGAGGCCTGTCCGCGAAGGCCGTGAACCCTTCCGCCCGCACCACCTGGTGGGCATGTAGTGGCACCCAGGAGAAGGCGGTGAACGCCAGGTCCCACTCCAGCGTGACGGGCGCGGCGAAATCCCAGTCGAAGAAGCCGACGAGACGTCCATCGGCCCAGGCCGCGTTGTAGGGCGCGGCATCGTTGTGACCGACGATCAGACCTGGCCGCCAGGTCCCTCCCTCACGCCACACCGCATCAAGCGGGGGAACGAAGCTTGCGACGGCGGAGTGGTACGCGCGTAGCCAACTCGCGACCTGGCACAAGGCATCATCGCTATGAACCCACGCAGGCCAGGGCCGTGTGGCCCCGACGACCTCACCGGGCAGGTACGAGAGCACTTCCCGGCCGAACTCATCGAAGCCCAACGTCCGCGGCGCCTGATCAAAACCCACCCCTTCCAGGTGCCGGAGCAGTGCATGCACGGACGGCGTCCAGCGGCCAGGGACGCGGCGGACGGTGTCACCGATGCGAACCGCCCCACCAGCGTTCCCACCCGGAAGGCGCTGCTCCTCACTCACACCCCCATTCTTGCCGAGGACGAAGACAAGAGCCCCACGGGTCTTTGAAACACCCGCAACCGCTCATCGGCTGCGTCCGTACACCGCAGGTCGCACCGGGCGTCACTTTCGGTGACGAGCACTTCGCGGCATGGCGGACGTTGACCGCTGCTTGATCGGTTGGGCAGGCCGGCTGTCAGCAGACCGTTCGGCGCTACCGGCCTGCCGCTGGTGGCCGTTCCGTGCGTGACAGCGGCCGATACGATAAAGGAGTGACCGAGTCGGACCTGCGCCCTGCCAAGAAGCCGTGGTTGCCGCCCCGTTGGTTCATTCGGCTGTTCTGGTCGGCTCATCGGGGCGTGTTCCGGCGTTCCGGCGGCCGGGTCGGACTGTCGCGTCCGCGCGGTAACCGGTACGGAATGCTGCGCCTGACCACCGTCGGGCGTCGCACCGGCCAGCAGCGCAGCGTGATCCTCGGGTACTTCGAGGACGGCGCGAACCTGGTCTCGCTGGCCATGAACGGGTGGGGGGAGCCCGAGCCGGCCTGGTGGCTCAATCTGCAGGCGCACCCGGACGCGGCCGTTGACCTGGTCGACGGGCTGCGGCCGGTGCGTGGTCATGCTGCGACAGGCGACGAACGGTCGCGGCTGTGGGCCCGCTGGCGTGAGATCGACAAGAATCTGGATGGCTACGCTGCGCGGCGGTCGTCCGAAACCGCGGTGGTGGTCCTGGTGCCCCGGCCCGGCACGTCTGAGGCGTCGCGGGGCACCTGATCAGGCGTTGTCTTCCTCGCCAGCCCGCAGGCTTCCTACGTCACCGGCGCAGTGTTGAGGATCGACGGCGCTGCGCGCCGCCGCCTACGACGCCGACACCGCACCACAGAAGGCGGTCTGGACACCCACCTACCTCACCGTCGGTGACCTGGGCCCCTATCCCGGGCGTCGACCTGAGTGCCACACCGGAAGGGCAGCGGCTTTACGAACGGCTGGGTTTCACGACGACCTCAGCTCCGCGAATGAAACTCGTTCTTGACGAACACGCGTCGTTCGAGCAACACACCCTTCTCGGCTGGATCCGGACACCACCGCTCCGACACGCGGTGACTTTGCGTGGCTGCCCATGTGTTGGGGCGGAGCAGGCCATACCGGGCAGGCTGAAGTCGATCATGCTTTCGCTCAACGCACTGAACCCCGCCACCTGATCTCTCAGCCGCGCACGAGCGCGTCGTACACCTTGGCGAACCGCGCGCGTCGTTCGGCGTAGTGCTCGACGTGCGCGGGGCGGGGCTCGTACGTCGCCCCGATGGCCCGGGGCGCGCGCGGCACGTCCGGTGCCAGCACGTGGAGCGCGAGCAGCGCCGTGCCATGCTGCGTGGCGCGCCGCCGGGTCACGTGCGTGACCGGTCGCCCGAGCACATCTGCGAGGACCTGGAGCCACTCAGGCTGGTCGTTGCTGACCCGACCCGCCGCCGCGACCTCCATGATCTGCGGGGCGGCCGGATGCAGCTCATCGGCGACGCGCGCGTAGGTCATGGCCACGCCCTCGACGATGCCGCGGAACATCGCGTCGGCGTCTGTGGCCGCCGAAACCCCTTCGAGTACGGCGCGTGCCCCGCCGACCCAGCCCGGCGCGCGTTCACCGGTGAGGTACGGCAGCATGAGCGGCGTGGCATCATTCGGCGGCGCGGTGAGGACGGCCGCGACCGTCGGGCTGAGGCGCAACGTGCTCTGCGCCCAACTGACGGCGCGACCGACATCGTTGATTGCCCCGCCGAGCAGCGTGCGTCCCGCATCGACCCGGTAGTTCCACAACCCGAACGGCAGCGGATCAGCAGGTCCGTCGAGCAGCACCCGCAGCGCCCCGCTGGTGGCTGTCGACGCGGTGAGCACCGTGGCGTCGGTCGCCCCGGACCCGATGTTGCTGGCAAAGCCGTCGGTGATGACGGGGAACCACACGGCCCCGGCGAGGGCGGGCCAGCGCGCCGGGGCCGCCGCCGGCGCCGGCTCCGTCACGTCCCGTGGCGCGGAGAGCTGCTCGGGGCCGACGCCGGCGGCAGCGAGCAGCTCGGCGTCGAACTCGCCGGTGCGACGGTTGAGCAGGCCGGTCCACGCCACCGTGGACGTCCCGGCGAGCGGGTGCCCGACCAGCCGAGCCAGAACGTACTCGCCCAGGGACCACCACACCGCGGTCTCAGCGACGACGCGGGGCTCCACGGCCGCGAGCCAGCGCAGGCGCGGGGCGTGGTAGCTCGTGTGCAGGCGGGTGCCGGTGCGCTGCTGCATTGCCTGCTCGTCGAGCTCCTCCCGCAGCGCCGTCACCGCGTCGGCGCTGCGCGCATCGGCGTAGGTCAGGCACGGGGTGAGCGCGCGTCCGGCCGCGTCGACCGCGATCAGCGAGGCGGCGAAGGTGTCCATCGCGACGCCGGCGATGCGGGTCCCCAGCCGCAGGTCGCCGGTCGCCGCGTCGAGAACCTGCTCGACCTCTGCGGTCACCTGTTCGGGGTCGATGATCGAGGTGCCGTCGGGCGCGACCGCGAAGGCGTGCGGCACCTTGTGCTGCAGGCCCTGGACCTGTCGGCCCGACGCGTCATGTACGCCGCCGCGGGTGGCGGTGGAACCGATGTCCAGCGCGAGGACCAGCGGGTCCAGCGCCGTGTCGAGGGCGACATCGTCGTCGGTCCGGGTCATCGTAGTCCTCGTCGTCGTCGGTCCGGGTCTCCGGCGACCCAAACCAACCCTAGCCATCAGCACCCGCCGCCGCCCGTCAGGAACGCGCCCCGAAGTCCGGCATGAGCAGGACGGCAAGTCCGTACACGGCTGGCCTGCGAGACAGGCCTCTCGCAGGCACGAACAGACTTTCTGGGGCGGGCGTCGGGTCATGAGGGATCCATGGCGCGGCCGGTGGTGTCGAATGGCGTCGTCGACCTAAGTCAGTGGCTTGCCTCGGCGTCTGACGGAAGGATCTGGGCATGACACTGCACCAGAATGAGGTCCCGGTCGACGAGGGAGTTGTCAGGTCGCTGCTGGATGATCAGTGCCCGCAGTGGGCCGGCCTGTCGGTGTCGCCAGCGGGTGCAGGCACCGACAACATCATGTACCGGCTGGGTAGTGATCTGCTAGTGAGGCTCCCGCGAACTGCGGACAAGGCGCGTTCCCTGCTCAAGGAGCGAAAGTGGCTTCCTCGTCTCGCGCCGCTGTTGGCGTGTGCGGTCCCAGAGCCACTGCATACCGGCATGCCTACGACCGCATACCCGCTTCCTTGGTCGATCTACCGGTGGATCGACGGCGACGAAGCCCAGCCGGACACTGTCCAGGACTGGTCGACCTTCGGCACCGATCTGGCATCCTTTGTGCGGGAACTTCACGATATCGAACTCATGGGCGCAACCCGCACGGGCGAGCTCAGTTGGTACCGCGGGGGACACCTGCGGGACTGCGACGAGTGGATCAGCAGGTCTCTTACGGACTGCCGGGCCGTCGTCGGCGGCGAAATCGCCGTCGAGATCCTGGAACGGTTGTGGCGCGAAGCGCTCGCCCTGCCCGAACCCTCCGGACCTCACGTGTGGCTCCACGGCGATCTCAAGCCCACCAACCTCCTGGTGCAGGACGGCAGGTTGCACGCGATCATCGACTTCGGTGGCCTGTCGATCGGTCTGCCCGACGCCGAGCACTCCACGGTCTGGGACCTGCCGCCACAGGCACGGCACGCCTACTGGGACACCGTCGGCCTTGACGACCTGACCTGGACCCGCGCCCGCGCCTGGGCCATCGCGGTGGGTGCCAGCGGCATCTCGTACTACTGGCATACCTACCCCGCATTCGTGGCCGAATGCCGAAGCCGCCTCCAGGCGATCCTCACCGACGCCGTCTTGCGCTGAGCGCAGTAGCACGCGCACTGTCCTCGACGGAGGAGGATGCCCACGGGGTCCAGCAACGGTCCTGTCCTGGCCGGTCACCGGTCTGCTTCCATTGTTCGTTGCGGATATCGGTCCATGCCTTCGTGTGCGCGGACGGCGAGGCTGAGCGCTGTCCGAAGGGTGGTGCGGCGCTGCATCGCTGAAGCGGACTGCGGCTAGTGCGCTTCGTGGCTGCCCCTGAGGTCACGTCCGCGCTGGTGGTGTAGGAGACGGCCATCGCGGGATTCCTTGCCGGGCTGCTGACCTACTGGCTGGGTGCGGTGAAGGTCACCGTTTCGGAGGGGGCGGAGTAGATGCCCGCCTGGTCGACCGCGCGGACGTAGACCTCGTACGCGTTGCCGGGGGAGACGGCGAACGTGACGGTCCGTACGTCCGCTCCGGGGTTCGAGACGCCGAGGGCGCCGCCGTTGACGTACGTGAAGTATCGGGAGATCGGGAAGTCGCCCGGTGCCGAGGCCGTCCATGACAACGTCGCGGAGGTCGGGGTGAGCGTGGTGACGGTCAGGTCGGACGGCGGGGACGGCGGCACCGACGGGACGGTGGTGACGCTGCCGCGTGCGGACGGGGCCGAGCGCGGCGTGCCGTCGGTGTAGCGGACGACGACGATGAACGTGTAACTCGTGCCTGGCCTGAGCCCGGTGAGCTGGACGCTGGTCGTCGACGGGCTCGTGCTCGCCCGGATCTGGATCGGCTGGGTCGGGGTTGCGGGCGGGACGATCAGGTCGTAGCCGGCGATCCGTTCAATGGCGACCGCCGGTGGCCGCCAGGAGACGGTGGCGGTGGTGGCGGTGACGTCGGTCGCCACCGGCGGGCCGGGCACGATTTCGCTCGGCAGGGTCGTGATGGTCACGGGGGCCGAGGCTGGCCCGGGGAGGCCGCTGGTGTCCCGTGCCCGCACGTACAGCTCGTAGGTCGTGGCCGGGCGCAACCTGCCGATCGGCACGAAGACCCACGCGCTGGTCGTGGTGGCGACCAGTTGGTCCGGGTAGGTCCAGCCCAGCCGGCGGGCGTAGACCTCGTACACCGCGATCGGGTTGGTGCCCGTGGCGGCCGGCATCCAGGCCAGGTCGACGGTGGTGGCGGAGAGGAACTGCGTGCCGGCGGCCTGCGGGGTGCCGGGCGGGGTCACCGGTGCGCTCGCCTGTGCCGGCGCCGGTCCGGGGGTCACCAACGCGATGGCGAGCGCGACGCCGAGCAGATGCCTGAGGCCCATTCCAGCATGCTCCACTGCCCAGTGACTACTGTCAATGGATGCGTCGTTCGGCCGCGACTCGCCGTGATCGCGTAGTGGGAGTCACTTGGCCCGCTTGGTCCCGCGGCCCACGCGGCTCGGGGCCATCGGGGTGCTCCGTGGGTGCTCGGACGTCGGGCAACTGGCCCGGACGGACTGGATTGGGCCGGATTTCCGGCTCTGAACCCGGCGTGTTCACCTTCAGCCGAAACAGACCTGCTCGCGCTCCCATGTCCTGTGGCACGACCGCCAGGGCAGGAGGACGATTGCAGGTGCAAGAACATTCAGAGCAATGCCGACTGCGGTCGTCACCGGTTCACCGTCGGCAATCTTGTCGGCTCCGCCGGAAAAGGTTGAGTCGGTGTTGACATGAGTGGCAGTGGTGTCTGGTCGTGGGTTGTCCTGGTGCGGGGTTCGAGGCGCACGGTCATGTCGGACCTGGCAGGTAAGGTCGGCCACCCCCGTTTCGAAGGAGCTGTTATGAGAGCATCCCGCGTGATCCTTGCTGTCAGCATGGCCTTCGTTCTTGCCGGCTGTGGTGGCGGACACGAAGGTAACTGGTCCAACGAGCAGCTACAGAAGGATGGGGCCGCCGCGGTTAAGAGCGACCTCGGTAAGGATGTGACCCTTCAGTGCGAGGGTGGCCTCACCAACCGGCAGGGCTCGTCGATCCGCTGCAAGGGTTCGGACGGTTTGGCCTACATCATCGATGTGAAGAGCGAGGGTGAACTTCGCGCCAGCGGCGGCACCCAGCCGTTCTGACCCGGGATGCGGCTTTTGCGGCTGGCTCTGGCCGTAGCGCTGCCCCACCCGGCAGCGCGGGCGTCACAGTCTTAATCAGACCGAGCAGAAGGTCGTGGCCCTCTCGAGCACGCCAGACGGTGGGTGGTGGAACGGACCCTGTCCCGGCTCACTGCCCATCGCCTTGCCCGGAACGGATAAATTCGCCCCGCCCCGGCGGAAACCATGATCCGCCGGGGCCGCATCGCCGGCATGCTCGGCCGCCTCACCTGAGGCGGACCCGCTGTCACTCGTCAGCAACGCCCGCATTCACCCTTTTGGCAGGCGTCCTCGCCCGCGCTCGTCGGGGGCGATCAGAAAGGTAACGGAAAATCGAGTGGTTCACCCGCTTCGTTCACGATCCGAGCCAAGCTCGCTTTCTCGTTATCGAGGTCGAGGGTGCGACCGTCGACACGGCGATCGGAACCCTTGAACTGGGTGTACCTAATCCCCAGTGCATCAGGGGGCGCACCGTGCGACTCGCGAATGACTTGGCGTGCCCACCGATCCGCCACCGTCCGCAGGTGAAATCCGTGCACCCGCCCCGACGGCGTCCCACGCACCGGACAGACAGCCGTGCCCTGCGGAGTTCGCGCCCGCTCCACGATCCGCTCGCCCTCGTCGACCACATCCTCTATGACCAGCGGGGGAAGACCATTCGCAACCACGCACGAGGTCGTTAGACATGCCGGCTGTTGCCGCGCATCAGCTGCCGGTAGATTCACCGGTAGGTGAATCGACCGTTACGAGTCGTTGTACGTGCGGCCAGAGAACCTCCAGCGATTTCACGTCGCCGGAGAGTTTCGCCAGTAGGACCGCACCCTCGATCTGCGAGACCACGGCACGTGCGGTGGCCCGGTCGGCGTACCCGGGCGCGATGCTGCCGTCCTGGGTGCCATCGGTGAGTGCGGTGTGGATGAGCTCGGCTTGTTCGTCGAAGGCGGCGATGAGGCGTTGCTGGACGACGGTTTCCTGATTGCTCAGTTCGAGCGCGAGGTTGCCCAGCAGGCATCCGTCGACTCGGCCAGTGGTTTGCCGCGCCTCCCGTTGTGTTCCGACGAGCCAGGCGATGAGCCGTTGCAGGCGTTCCAGGGCTGGCCCTGGGCCGGTGAGGCGCTCGCGCCAGGCGGCGCGTTGGGCCTGCCAGTGGGTGTCGATCACCTCGACGGTGAGTGCCTGTTTGGACTCGAAGAAGTGGTAGAAGCTGCCTTTGCGGACGTCGGCCCGGAGGCAGATCTCGGCCACGCCGATGGCGGTGTAGCCGCGAGTGTGCATGAGTTCACAGGCGGTGTCGAGCAGTCGGTCGCGAGCGGTACTGGTGCGGCCCATGACAGTGAGTATACGGGCGGTCAACTATCTTTTAGTTGACCGGTCGTCTACTGTCTGATCATCGCCTCTCGCAAGGAGAACCCCATGTCGACCAGGGTCGCCATCGCCTACCACAGCGGCTACGGCCATACCGCACGGCAGGCGCAAGCCGTCGAGTCCGGTGCGGCATCAGTGCCCGGAGTCAGCGCCACTCTGTGCAACGTTGCAGTGCTGGACGAAGCGCTGTGGCAGACGCTCGCCGATGCCGAAGCGATCATCTTCGGCACCCCCACCTACATGGGCAGCCAATCCGCCGTCTTCCAGTCCTTCGCCGAGGCCAGCGGCCCGGTCTGGGCACGGCAGGGTTGGCGTGACAAACTCGCCGCCGGGTTCACCACGTCAGCCGGGGTCAGCGGCGACAAGCTGAACACACTGTCTTCGCTGGCGGTGTTCGCCGCCCAGCACGGCATGCACTGGGTCTCGCTCGGCCTGCCGCCCGGCTGGCTCTACAGCACCACCGGCGGTGTGGAGGATCTCAACCGGCTCGGCGGCTTCCTCGGCGCGATGGCACAGGCCCCCTCCGACGTCGGCCCGGACGATGCGCCAGCGACGGCCGACCTGCGCACCGCCGAGCACCTCGGCCGTCGGGTAGCCCAGGTCGCGGTCGAGCTGCGCCACGGCCGACTGGTCGGTGCGGCATGACCGCCCGGCTCACTCGCCTGCTCGGCACCGAACTCCCGATCATCCAGGGCCCGTTCGGCGGCGGGCTGTCGAGCGTCGCCCTCGCCGCCGCGGTCAGCGGCGCTGGTGGCCTCGGCTCGTTCGGTGCCCACCATTTGGACCCCGACGCCATCACGGCCCTCGTCGCCGAACTGAAGGCGGCATTGCCCGGGAACCGGCCGTTCAATGTGAACCTGTGGGTGCCGCACCCCCAGGAGTCGACCCTGCGCCCGACGCCGGCCGACTTCGAACGGCTGGGGCCGCTCTACGACCGGCTGGGAGTCCCAGCACCGACCTCGTACACGCCGCCGCCGACCTTCGACGATCAGATGAATGCGCTGCTGGCGGCACATCCACCGGTGATCAGTCTCGTCATGGGCACGCCGTCCGCCGCTGTGGTGGCCGAGGCGCGCCGCCGTGGCATCGTCATGATCGGCACCGCCACCACCGTCGACGAAGCAGTGGCCGTCGAAGCCGCCGGACTCGACGCGGTGGTGGCCTCCGGCAGCGACGCCGGCGGACATCGGGGCGCCTTCCTGCGGCCGGTCGCCGAATCGCTGGTCGGCACATTCTCCCTCGTTCCGCAGGTCGTCGACGCCGTCGACATCCCGGTCATCGCGGCCGGCGGCATCGCCGACCATCGCGGCGTGACCGCGGCACTCGCGCTCGGCGCCGAAGGCGTACAAATCGGCACAGGGTTCCTGGCGACCACGCAGTCCGGAGCGAGCCCAGTCCACAAAGCGGCGCTCACCAGTCCCGACGCCCGGATCACCGTACTCACCCGGCTCTTCTCCGGCCGGCACGCGCGAGCGATCATCAACCCGCTGATCCGAGAACTCACAGCGGAAGAGGCGAACGTGCCCGAATACCCCGTCCAGAACGCATTGATGCAACCTCTGCGCCGAGCCGCCGCCGCACGCGACGACCCACGATACGTCAACCTCTGGGCCGGGCAGGCAGCGCCGCTGTCCCGGCCGGTCACCGCGCAGGAATACCTGGCCACGCTGGCAACCAACGACGGCAACCGGTTCGAGAGCACCTGAGGGCACCGGTGGACCGAAGGCTGCGACCTTCCGTCCACCGGCACCAGTTGTTGTATGACCGGGTTCGGGTCCCAGGCGGCCCACCGACCGCGCCATCGTGCGAACCGGCGAACTCTCGAGGTGTCCCCGTCCGTTTCGGGTGGGGCATTGTCGCGTCGGTGGGGATCTTGAACACGGGGGCGACTTGCTTGGTCGGTGGTGCCGGGCGGCGGGGCGGCGTCCATGCCCGACACGAGCCCACCCGGCAGCCCGACCGGCGCGCCTCGGTCCAGGGCACGTCAGCGTGTCACCGCCGTGTTCGTTGTCGCGGTTGGGTTGGTAGCCTCGCGCACGCTGGCCACCGCACCCGCGGCCGCCGAAGGTCGAGAACTGGAGGCGGCCATGGCGACATCACGCGACGACGCCTTCCACTGCTTCTTCGAGACCTACCATTCCGAGTTGGCACGCTTGGCGTACCTGGTCACCGGCGAGGTGGAGGTGGCCGACGACCTCGCCGCCGATGCCCTGTTGGAGGTGTGGCGGCACTGGGACCGGGTCACCGCGGCCGAAAGCCCGATCGCGTACGCCCGTGGGGTGCTGGCCAACCTGGCCCGCAACCGGATCCGCCGGCAGCGCCGGGAACGACGCGGTTTGCTCGGTGTGGGCCTGCTGTGGCAGCAGCGGGCGTACGCCCGGGACGCGGACGTACCCGCGGTGCTCGACGTACGGGAGGCGCTCCGCCGCCTGCCTCACCGGCGCCGGGCGTGCGTGGTGTTGCGGTATGCGTTTGACTTGTCCGAGCAGGAGACGGCGCGCGCGCTCGGCATCTCGGTGGGCACCGTGAAGAGCCAGACGTCGCGCGGAGTCGCGCAGTTGACGACGTTGCTCGGCGGGCCGGCGTTACCGGCGACCGACCGCACGCACTGGGAGTCGCCTGCTTCGCGGGCCACGGTTCCGCCGGGTTCGTGGGGAGGGGGACGATGATGCGGTCGGATCGCGTCCGCGCCGTGCTCCGCGCCACTGCGGCCTCTCACCAGCCGGACCGCGCAGCGATCCTGGCCCGGATCCAACGCGGCCAGGCGGCCTTCGATCCGTCCCCGGCGACCCGCCCGACCCGTCGGGGTGTGGCCGTGCGGGCGGCGGGGATGGCTGCGACCGTGGCCACGGTACTCGGGCTCGGTGTGGTCGTCACGTGGGCCGCCGTCGGCCACGAGGCGACGCCGCCACCGGTACACATGCCGTCCCCCATGGCC
>NZ_SMKJ01000189.1:0-14103 GCF_004348615.1 Micromonospora sp. KC207 | reverse complement strand
CAGCTCGTCCCCGGCGGGATCGAACCGAAGAGCGGTCGGGACCGCAGCCGGCGCACCCCCGACGAAGTACGCGGCCTGCTGTCGGCCTACCACCGCGGTGTACAGCGTGGACGGACGGCCGGCGCGGACCTGAACAGCAATTCGACCAAGGAGACGAGCCGATGAACAGGCCAGCGGCCATGCAGGACATGGGTTGGCTGCTCACCAACTTCGCCGACAGCGTGGCGGGCATCGCCCACGTGGTGGCGGTGTCCGCTGACGGGCTGCTGCTCGCCTCGTCCCGGGACCTGCCCGCGGACCGGGCCGACCAGCTCGCCGCCATCACCTCCGGCGTGGTGAGCCTGACCGAGGGCGCGGCCCGCATGTTCAGCGCCGGCGGGGTGCTCCAGACGGTCATCGAGATGGACAGCGGATATCTGTTCCTCATGTCGATCAGCGACGGCTCGTCGATGGCGGTGCTCGCTGCCCGTAGCTGCGACGTCGGGCAGGTCGGGTACGAGATGGCGCTGCTGGTCGAGCGCGTGGGCGCGGCGCTGGTGCCGCTGCCCCGCGATGCGGTGCGCGCGTAACACCGCAGGGCTGCACGAACAATGACCAGACGTCGAGCAACGACGTCGACCGGGAGGAGGTGATCGCGGATGGACCAACGACGGGAGGACCCGCGCGGCGCGCTGGTGCGTCCGTACGCGGTCACCCGTGGCCGTACCGAGCCGCGCCAGGACATCGCCCTGGAGGCGGTGCTGACGGCCAGCCCGACCGCCGTCGCCGAGTCCCGGTTCGCAGGCCACGACAAGCACCGAATCGCCACGATCTGCGAGGGTCGGCCCCAGTCGCTGGCCGAGGTCGCCGCATACACCCGAATGCCCTTGGGTGTGGCCCGGGTGATCGTCGCCGACATGGTGGCCGAGGGCCTGCTGACCCTGCATACTGCCGCTCCCGCCGAGGGATACGAGGAGCGGATGGAAATCCTTGGAAGGGTGCTAAGTGGACTTCGCAGGCTATGACCCCGCCGGGGCGCGCCGCAACCGCGGGATCACCTCCGCGAAGATCGTGGTTGCGGGCGGCTTCGGTGTGGGCAAGACGACTATGGTCGGCGCGGTCTCGGAGATCACTCCGCTGACCACCGAGGCGGTGATGACCTCGGCCGGCGTCGGCATCGACGACCCCTCGAAGGTGCCGGGGAAGCAGACGACGACGGTCGCCATGGACTTCGGCCGGATCACCATGGCCGAGGACCTGATCCTGTACCTGTTCGGCACGCCCGGCCAGACCCGGTTCTGGTTCATGTGGGACGAGATCATCAAGGGTGCGGTGGGCGCGGCCGTGCTGGTCGACACCCGCCGGATCACCGACGCGTTCGCCCCGCTGGACTACTTCGAGAACCGCCGCCTGCCGTACGTGGTGGCGCTCAACCGGTTCGACGGGGCACCGCAGTACGAGCTGGAGGAGGTCCGAGAGGCCCTCGCCATCTCGCCCCAGGTGCCGCTGGTCATGACCGACGCCCGGCACCGCGAGCCCGTCAAGCAGGTGCTGGTGACGGTCGTCGAGCACGCGATGATGCGCCTCCAGGCCGAGCACGGCCGAGGCTTCCCGGCCCCGGTCGGCTGAGCGGCCGCCGCTCTGGCGAAATCAGGGCACCCGCCGCTTCGGCGGTGCGAGCCCGCCCGATCGTGGAGACAGTGGCTTCGAATCGACGTCGAGGCCACTGTTTCCCGGATCGAGCAAGCTCCTGTGGGGTTCGACCTCGGCAACCCTCAGGATCGCGGCCAAGGCCGTTTCTCGGCTGGGTGTGCCGCCGACGACCCGTACCCGTCCCGGCCCAGGTCACTCCACCCGGAGCCGGTAGCCGCGCTTGACCACCGTCTGCACCACCCGGGGGGCCTTCAGCCCGGCCCGCAGCCGGGCCACCGCCATCTCCACCGCGTGCTCGTCCGCGCCGCGCGGTAGTGTCCGCAGCAGGGCGGTGCGGGACAGCACCCGCCCCGGTGACGCGGCCAGCGCCCGCAGCACCGCCATCGGTGCCGGGGCGAGCGGGCGCAGCTCCCCGTCGACCACGGCCGCGTGCCCGCGCAGGGTCAGCAGGTGCCCGGCGGCCTTGATGCTGACCGTGCGGCGGGGCAGCTCGTCCACGATGGTCCTGACCAGAGCGCCGAGCCTGGCCCGGCTCGGCGCGCTCACCGGCACCCCCCGCCGGATCAGCGGCTCGGCGGTGACCGCGCCCACGCAACTGGCCAGCACGTCGCCGCGCAGCGCCTCCAGCACCGTCTCGGTGCGGTCCCCGGCGGCGCGCAGCAGCGCCTCGGCGGCCGGGGCGGAGGTGAAGGTGACCGCGTCCACCAGCCGGCCGGCGACCAGGTCGATCAGCCGGTGCAGCGGCGCGGGGTCGGTCGGCGGGGCCCACCGGTAGACCGGTACCTCGATGACGGTCGCGCCGGCGTCCTCCAGCGCGTTGGTGCACTCGGGCTGCCGGTCGCCGTGTAGCTGCATGGCGATCACCTGCCCGGCCACCCCGCGCCGCACCAGGTGCTCGACGACCTCCTCGCAGCTCTCCGAGTCCGGCGACCACTGGTCGTGCAGGCCGGCGGCGCGGATGGCGCCCCGCGCCTTGGGGCCCCGGGCCACCACGTACGCCTGCGACAGCACGCCGCGCAGCGGCTCCGCCAGCCCCCAGCCCTCGGCCGCCTCCAGCCAGCCGCGCATTCCGATGCCGGTGTTGGCCATCAGGACGTCCGGCTGGCGGGTCAGGCACTCCCGGGTCGCCTCGCGCAGGTCCGTGTCGTCGGTCAGCGGCACGATCCGCAGGGCCGGCGCGATGACCACCCGCGCGCCGCGCCGTTGCAACAGCGCGGCCAGCTCGTCGCGCCGGCGGTCAGCGGTGACCCCGATGGTGAAGCCGGCCAGTTCGTCGGCCATTCACCCCTCCCGTCTCAACCGCACCTCGACCATGCCGTCCCGGCAGCGTACGTCGTACCGGAGCACCGCCACGCCGGGCAGGTCCAGGCAGGCGCCGGTGCGCAGGTCGTACACCTGCTTGTGCAGCGGGGAGGCGACCGTGGGCGTCCCGCCCCGGCTGCCCACGATGCCCCGCGACAGCACGTACGCGCCGCCGACCGGGTCGAGGTTGTCCAGGGCGAACAGCTCGTCGCCGGTGCGGAACAGGGCCACCTGCGCCCCGTCGACCAGGGCGGCCACGCCCCGCTCCGGCTCCAGCCGGTCCAGCGGGCAGACCGGGACCCAGTCGCGGGTGTCCGTCGCCGTGCCGCTCGTGAACGGGTCTGTCGCGATGCTCATCGCCGTACCTCCGGGAGGCCGAGGGTGACCGGTTGCCGGCGGCGGGCCGGTGCCTCGCCGTCGGGTGCCGCTGACGCCGTGACGGGCCGGGCCCGGCCGGCGGGAACCGGCTGGCCGCGTTCGATGGCGAAGGTGATCGAGGGGTCCGGCACGTCGGGCGCGTTGACGAAGGACGTGAACCGGCGCAGCCGTTCCGGGTCGTCGAGCACGTCGCGCCACTCGTCCGAGTACGCCGCCACGTGCCGGGCCATCTCCGCCTCCAGCTCGGCGCAGAGGCCGAGGGAGTCGTCCACGATGACCGCGCGGAGGTGGTCGAGCCCGCCCTCCATCGCCTCGATCCAGGCGGCGGTGCGCTGCAACCGGTCGGCCGTGCGGATGTAGTACATCAGGAACCGGTCGATCAGCGGGATCAGCTCCTCCGTCGCCAGGTCGGTGGCGAACAGGTCGGCGTGCCGGGGCCGGAAGCCGCCGTTGCCGCCAACGTAGAGGTTCCAGCCGCCGTCGGTGGCGATGATGCCGAAGTCCTTGCTGCGGGCCTCGGCGCACTCCCGGGCGCAGCCGGACACCGCTGACTTGATCTTGTGGGGGGCGCGCAGCCCCCGGTAGCGCAGCTCCAGGGCCACGGCCAGCCCGACCGAGTCCTGCACCCCGTACCGACACCAGGTCTCGCCGACGCAGGACTTCACCGTGCGCAGCGCCTTGCCGTACGCGTGGCCGGACTCGAAGCCCGCGTCCACCAGCCGCCGCCAGATCTGCGGAAGCTGGTCCACCCGCGCCCCGAACAGGTCGATGCGCTGCCCGCCGGTGATCTTGGTGTAGAGCTTGAACTCCTGGGCCACCTGGCCGATCACGATCAGCTTCTCCGGGGTGATCTCCCCGCCGGGAATCCGGGGCACCACCGAGTAGCTGCCGTCGCGTTGCAGGTTCGCCAGGTACGCATCGTTGGTGTCCTGCAACGACGCCCGCTCGCCGTCGAGCACGTGCCCGGTGCCCAGCGAGGCGAGGATCGAGGCGACCACCGGCTTGCAGATGTCGCAGCCCCGGCCCCGCCCGTGCTCGGCGATCAGCCGGGAGAAGGTGCGGATGCCGCGAACCCGCACGACATCGAACAGCTCCTGCCGGCTGAGGTCGAAGTGCTCGCACAGCGCGGTGGACTGCTTCACCCCGGCCGCATCGAGGAGCTGCTTGAGCATCGGCACGCACGATCCGCAGCTCGTCCCGGCCCGGGTGCACGCCTTCAGCGCCGGCACGTCCGCGCAGCCGCCGGCGATCGCCGCGTCGATGTCGTCGCGGGTCACCGCGTTGCACGAGCAGACCTGCGCGCTGCCGGGGAGCGCGCTGGCACCGGCCCCCGCCCCGCCCGCCGGGGCCAGCAGCGCCAGCGGCGCGGCCGGCAGCGGCCCGCCGACGCTGGCCCGCAGCGTCGGGTAGGCGCTCGCGTCCCCGACCAGCACGCCGCCGAGCAGCGTCTTCGCGTCGTCGGAGAGAACCAGTTTCGCGTACGACCGGGTGGCCGGGTCGGTGAACGTCACGTCCAGGCTGCCCTCGGTGGTGCCGTGGGCGTCGCCGAACGACGCCACGTCCACGCCGAGCAGCTTCAACTTCGTCGCGGTGTCCGCGCCGGGGAACGTCGCCGCGCCGCCCAGCAGCCGGTCGGCCACCACCTCCGCCGTGGCGTACCCGGGGGCGACCAGCCCGTGGCAGACCCCGTCGACGGCCGCGCACTCGCCCACCGCCCAGATCCGCTCGTCGCCGGTGCGGCACGCCGCGTCCACCAGCACCCCGCCGCGCGGGCCCAGCTCAAGGCCGGCCGACCGGGCCAGCTCGTCGCGGGGCCGGATGCCCGCCGCCACCACCACCAGCTCGGCGTCGACCGTGCGACCGTCGGACAGCTCCAGGGCGGTCACCCCACCGTCGGGGCCGGGCCGCAGCGCGGTGGTCGCCACCCCGAGATGGGTGGACACCCCCAGCTCCTCGACGTAGCGGCGCAGCATCGCCCCGCCGGCCTCGTCGACCTGCACCGGCATCAGTCGCGGCGCGAACTCGATCACGTGGGTGGTCAGGCCGAGCAGGCGCAGCGCGTTCGCCGCCTCCAGGCCGAGCAGGCCGCCGCCGATCACCGCGCCGACGCTCCGGCCCCGGGCGTGCTCCCGGATCGCCTCCAGGTCGTCCAGGGTGCGGTAGACGAACACCCCGGGCAGGTCCCGGCCCGCCACCGGCGGTACGAACGGGTACGAGCCGGTTGCCAGCACGACCGCGTCGTACGGGTGCTCGCCGGTTGCCGTGACGACGACCCGGCGCTCCCGGTCGATGGCCGTGGCCGGCTCGCCCAGGCGCAGCTCGACCCCGTCGTCGGGGGTGTGCAGGTTCAGCTCCTCAGCGGACACCCCGTCGAAGAACGCCGACAGCCGCACCCGGTCGTATGCGGGCCGGCGCTCCTCGGCGAGCACCGTGACCTGCCAGCGGCGCTCGGTGTCCCGGGCGCGCAGCGCCTCGGTGAACCGCTGCCCCACCATGCCGTTGCCGATGACGATCACCCGGCCGCCGGTCACGGCGTCGCCTCCGCCGGTGCCCGGCCCTGTCGTGTCGCCGTTCATCACGCCACCTCCACGCGGTCGTGTCGCGTTCTCGGGCTGTCGTCGTTGACTAGGTCTGCCCCGGCCAGCGTCGGCGGGCCGCCGCCGGTCAGGTCCGTTCTGGCAAGTCCGGCCGGTTCGTCGGCCACCGGGTCGACCTCGGCGAGCCAGCCGACGATGCCGGCGAGGGCGTCGCGGCACCCGCCGCAGCCCGTGCCGGCCCGGGTCGCCGCGGACATCGCCTCGACCGTCCGGCCGCCGGAGCGCCAGCAGCGCACCAGCGCGCCCTTGCTGACGTCGTTGCACTGGCACACGGTCGCCGCGTCCGGCATCAGCGCCGGCGACGTCGCCGGCGCGGCCGGTGTGCCGCCGAGCGTCCGGCCGAGCAGCAGCGCCCGCCGGTCCGACGGCACCGGAGCGCCCCGGTCGAACAACTGCACCACCGTGCCGACAGCGGGATTGTCGCCGAGCAGGATCGCACCGGTCAGCCGCTCGTCGCGGATGCGCAGCCGGGCGTACGTGCCCCGGGCCGGGTCGGCGAAGGTCAGCTCCTCGACCGGCCCGTCGCCGGCCCGGTCGCCCTCGGCGGTGTCACCCATCGCGGCGAGGTCGATCCCGGCCGCCTTGAGCCGGGTGACCGCCGGCCGGGGCCGGTACGCCGCGTGCGGGTCCACGCCGCTGAGCAGCTGCGCCACCACCCGGGCCTGGGCCCAGGCCGGCGCGACCAGCCCGCTGGGCGTAGCACCGTGCTGGGCGCAGTCGCCGATCGCCGAGACGCGTGGGTCGCTGGTACGCAGCCGGTCGTCGACGACGATGCCCCGCTCCACCGTGAGCCCCGCCGCGGCGGCGAGCACGGTGTCGGGGCGTACCCCGCAGGAGAGCACCAGCAGGTCGGCGGTGAGCGACGACCCGTCGGACAGGTCGAGCCGGACGCCGTGGGCGTCGGCGGCGAGCCCGGTCGCGGACGCCGCGAGGCGGGTGCGTACCCCGAGGCCGGCGAGCGTGCCGGCGAGCACCGCGCCGGCCGCCGGGTCGAGCTGCCGCTCCATCAGGTGCCCGGTCGGGTGGACCACAGTCACGTCCAACCCCCGGGCGGCGAGCCCCCGGGCCGCCTCCAGCCCGAGCAGGCCGCCGCCGAGCACCAGCGCGCGCCGGGCCCCCCGGGCCATGGCCAGGATGCGCCGGCAGTCGTCCAGGGTGCGGAAGACGGCCACCCGGTCCGGCAGGGCCGCCGGGTCGAGCCCCGGCAGCGGCGGCACCATGGCCCGGCTGCCGGTGGCGAGCACCAGGTGGTCGTAGCCGACCCGGTCGCCGTCGTCGGTGCGCACCTCGCAGGCGGCCCGGTCGATCGCGGTCACCGCGACCCCGGTGCGGACGTCCACGCCGTGCCCGGCGGCCTCGGTCAGCTCCACGTCCGGCTCGTCGAGCTTCCCGGCCAGCAGGGTGGAGAGCATGATTCGGTTGTACGCCCGGTGCGGCTCCGCGCCGAGCACGGTGACCTTGCGGTCCCCGGGCTGGGCGTGCAGCTCGGCGGCGAGGCGCGCGCCGGCCATCCCATAGCCCACGATCACGACGGTGGTCATGCTTCAGCCCTCTCCACCCGTACGGCGCAGATCTTGAACTCCGGCATCCCCGAGACTGGGTCGAGGGCGTCGTTGGTGACCGAGTTGGCCCGCGCGGCTCCGCCCCAGTGGAACGGCGCGAAGACGGTGTCGGGGCGGATCGTCGGGGTGAGCCGGGCCGGGGCGCGCAGCTCGCCGCGCCGCGAAGTGACCCGTACGTCCTCGCCGTCCTCGACGCCGAGCCGGGCGGCCAGGTCCGGGTGCAGCTCGACGAACGCCCCCGGAGCGGCCCGGCGCAGCGCCGCCACCCGGCGGGTCTGCGCGCCGGACTGGTACTGGGCGAGCACCCGGCCGGTGGTCATCCGCAGCGGATACTCGGCGCACACCTCCTCGGCGGCCGGCCGGTGGTCGACGGCGCGGAACCGGGCCCGCCCGTCGGGGGTGGGGAAGGCGTCGGTGAACAGGCGCGGGGTGTCCGGCGCGTCCGGGGCCGGGCAGGGCCAGAACACCCCGCCGGTGTCGTCGATCCGGTCGTACGTGACCCCGGCGTAGTCGGCGACCCCGCCGGCCGAGGCCCGGCGCAGCTCGTCGAAGACCTCGGCCGGGTCGTCGCAGAACCCCGCCTTCGTGCCGAGCCGGTCGGCCAGGTCGGCGAGGATCGCCAGGTCGGTCCGGACACCCGGCGGGGGCGTGCGCACCGCGCGGCGGCGCAGCACCCGACCCTCCAGGTTGGTCATCGTGCCGTCCTCCTCGGCCCACTGGGCGGTGGGCAGCACCACGTCGGCCAGCTCGACGGTCTCGGAGCGCACCAGGTCGGCGACGACCAGCAGGTCCAGGTCGCGCAGCCGGCCGGAGATCCGGGCCGCCCGGGGTGCCGACACCACCGGGTTGGAGCCGAAGACCAGCAGTGCCTTCGGGCCCGCCGGGGTGCCGAGGGAGTCGAGGAGCTGGTACGCCGGCACGCCCGGCCCGGGCAGCTCGTCCGCGGGCACCCCCCACACCCCGGCGACGTGCGCGCGGGCCGCCGGGTCGGCGATGCTGCGGTACCCGGGGAGCTGGTCGGCCTTCTGGCCGTGCTCCCGCCCGCCCTGACCGTTGCCCTGGCCGGTGAGGCAGCCGTACCCGGAGCCGGGCCGGCCGGGCAGGCCGAGCGCGAGCGCCAGGTTGATGAACGCGGTGACCGTGTCCACGCCCTTGGCGTGCTGCTCGGCACCCCGCGCGGTGAGGATGATCGCGCTGCGCGCCGTGGCCAGCGCCCGCGCGGTCGCCTCCAGGTCGGCCACCGGCACGCCGGTCAGCCGCTCCACGTCGGCCGGCCAGTACCCGGCCACCGTCCGTCGCACCTCGTCGAAGCCCGTGGTCCGGTCGGCGACGTACGCCCGGTCGAGCCAGCCCTCGGTGAGCGCGATGTGCAGCAGCGCGTTGGCCACCGCGAGGTCGGTGCCGGGCACCGGTTGCAGGTGCAGGTCGGCCTGCCGGGCGGTGGCGGTGACCCGGGGGTCGACCACGATCAGCGTGCCGCCGGCGGCCTGCTGGTCGGCGACGTGGCGCATCAGCGGCGGCATGGTCTCGGCCGGGTTCGCCCCGACCAGCAGCAGGGTCTGCGCCCGGCCCAGGTCGGCCAGCGGGAAGGGCAGCCCCCGGTCGACGCCGAACGCGCGGTTCCCGGCCGCAGCCGCCGAGGACATGCACCAACGTCCGTTGTAGTCGATGTGCCGGGTACGCAGCGCGACCCGGGCGAACTTGCCCAGCGCGTACGCCTTCTCGTTGGTCAGCCCGCCGCCGCCGAAGACGGCGACCGCGTCGCGACCGTGCCGGTCCTGGACGGCGCGGATGCCCCCGACGATCCGTTCCATGGCCTCGGCCCAGGACGCCGGGCGCAGCTCGCCGGTGCCGGCGTCGCGGACCAGCGGGGTGGTCAGCCGGTCGGGGTGGTCCAGCAGTTCGGCGGCCGTCCAGCCCTTCTGGCAGAGGCCGCCGCGGTTCGTGGGAAACTGTCGGGCCAGCACCTCGACCCGGCCGCCGGCCTCGCGCAGGGTCATGCCGCACTGGAGAGCGCAGTACGGGCAGTGCGTCGCCGCCTCCCGGGGGGAGTCCCCCGTGGGAGTCGCCGGTCGTGCACCGTCTGTCATGTCGGCAAAGCGTGCCGCCGGGGCGTTTCGGGTCAGCGTCTCGCTTGTTTCGGTCCTGTCAAGAGCGCCTCACACCGCACCGGAGAAACGCGCCGGGCCTCCTGCTGAGCGCCGGTTCCCCGGCGCGGCGGTGACCCTGGCCCGACGTCAGGTCGGTAGCCACTGCGCGAAGCGGGCCGCTCCGGCCTTCCGCAGAGGGCGGTGATTTGTCCCCTTCGGCGGGCAGGCTCGGCCGGGATGACCCACGGTCATACCGCCGTGGTGATGCCCGACCGGCTCTCCTCGCCCATGAAGAAGTGGTTCACCGAGTGCGTGGACGTGGCCGACGCGGACACCATGCAGGGCGTCGCCCGCGCATTGCGTATCCTGCAACAGCTCTGACCGCGCCGGGTCACCCGCCCAGCCGAGATTTCACCATTGTCCCGACCCGCCCTGTGCGGCGGCTGTTGCGTTGGCGACTCCCGCGACGAATCTTCCGGTAATCCCCGCCTTCTAACTTGCTGGCGGAACCGCCCGTCGCCCGCCTGTGGCGCCCGGGCGGCGTGGACGTCAGCGCCCGGCCGGGAGGAGACAGCAATGACCAGCACGGTGGCCGAGACCGAACCCACAGGTGAGATCGACCTGAAGGAACGACCCGGTCGGTGGATCGGGCACTGGGACCCGGAGGACCAGGGCTTCTGGCGGGCCGTCGGCAGCCGGATCGCCCGCCGGAATCTCATCTACTCGATCTTCGCCGAGCACATCGGCTTCTCGGTCTGGTTGCTGTGGAGCATCGTCGTCGTCCGGCTCGACGACGTTGGCTGGCAGCTCACCACCAGCCAGACGCTGTGGCTGACCGCCGTGCCCAGCGGCGTGGGCGCGCTGCTGCGGCTGCCGTACACCTTCGCGGTGCCGATCTTCGGCGGGCGGAACTGGACAATCGTCTCCGCGCTGCTGCTGATCCTGCCCAGCGTCGGCCTGGCCTGGGCGGTCGAGAACCCGGAGATCGGGTACGTGCCGTTGCTGCTGATCGCCGCCACCGCCGGCTTCGGCGGCGGCAACTTCGCCTCCAGCATGGCCAACATCTCCTTCTTCTACCCGGAGCGGGAGAAGGGCTGGGCGCTGGGCCTCAACGCGGCCGGCGGCAACATCGGCGTCGCGGTGGTGCAGTTCCTGGTGCCCCAGGTGATCGTGCTCGGCGGCGGGCTCGCGCTCTCCCGGGCCGGCCTGATGTACATCCCGCTCGCCGTCGCCGCGGCGGTCTGCGCGTACCTGTTCATGGACAACCTGGCCGAGGCGAAGGCGGACGTGAAGCCGGTCTGGTCCTCACTGCGGCACGCCGACACCTGGATCATGTCGCTGCTGTACATCGGCACCTTCGGCTCGTTCATCGGCTACTCGGCCGCGTTCCCCACCCTGCTCAACTCGGTGTTCGGCCGGCCCGACATCGCGCTGAGCTGGGCGTTCATCGGTGCCGGCATCGGCTCGTTCTTCCGCCCGCTGGGCGGGCGGCTGGCCGACTCCGTGGGCGGCGCCCGGGTCACCATCGGCAGCTTCGTCCTGATGGCGGTCGGGGCGTGCGGGGCGCTCTGGTCGGTCCAGGAGCGCAGCCTGGGCGTCTTCTTCGCCGCCTTCATGCTGTTGTTCGTGGCGACCGGGATCGGCAACGGGTCGACGTACCGGATGATCTCGAAGATCTTCCGGGTCAAGGGGGAGGACCTGGGCGGCTCCCCGGAGATCATGCTGTCCATGCGGCGGCAGGCGGCTGGGGCGCTGGGCATCATCTCCTCGGTCGGCGCGTTCGGCGGTTTCCTCGTCCCGATCTGCTACGCCTGGGCGAAGTCGACCTACGGCGGCATCCAGCCGGCGCTGCGTTTCTACGTCGCCTTCTTCCTGGTGCTGCTGGTGGTCACCTGGGTCGCGTACGTGCGGCCCGGCTCGCGGATGGCCCGCGCCGGGGTGTGACCCTGGTCATGACCGAAACGGGGGGCCGCGCCGGGGGACCCCCCGTTTTGACCTGCCGACCCGCCCCCGGGTATCGTTGCCTGCTGTTGTACGACATCCAGAGGCGTGCCGCATCAGGTACGCTTGGTCGTTCGTGCGCGCTGGCCTGGCCGGGATGCCCTGGTCACCACGGCGCGCGACCCCAGACCGACGACGAGACAAGGTAGACCTGTGCGTACGTACAGCCCGAAGCCGGGTGAGATCGAGCGTCAGTGGCACGTCATCGACGCCTCTGATGTCGTGCTGGGCCGCCTCGCGACCCACGCCGCCACGCTTCTGCGTGGCAAGCACAAGCCGACTTTCGCGCCGCACGTCGACACGGGCGACTTCGTCGTCGTCGTGAACGCGGGCAAGGTCGCGTTGACCGGCAACAAGCGCCAGCAGAAGGTCGCCTACCGCCACTCCGGTTACCCGGGCGGCCTCAAGCAGGTCGGCTACGAGGAGCTGCTCAGCAAGCGTCCCGAGCGGGCCATCGAGCTGGCCGTGAAGGGGATGCTCCCGCACAACAAGCTCGGCCGTCAGCTCATCAAGAAGCTGAAGGTCTACGCCGGTGCCGAGCACCCGCACGGCGCGCAGCAGCCGGCGCCGTTCGAGATCAAGCAGATCGCGCAGTGAGCGCGGGCGAAGGAAGCAGCATGACCGACATCACCGAGACCGAGGTTGCCCCCGAGGCCGCCGAGGCGCCGGCGCCCGTCGTCCGCGCGCCGCGTGGCGACCGGCCGATTCAGACCGTGGGTCGCCGCAAGGAGGCCATCGTCCGGGTGCGTATCGTGCCCGGCAGCGGCAAGATCACCTGCAACGGCCGCGACCTCGAGGCCTACTTCCCGAGCAAGGTGCACCAGCAGCTCATCAAGGACCCGCTGGTGACCGCCGAGAAGCCCGAGGCGTTCGACGTCATCGCCAACCTGCGCGGTGGCGGCACCACCGGCCAGGCCGGTGCGCTGCGGCTCGCCATCGCCCGGGCGCTTATCGTCAACGAGCCCGACGACCGTCCGGCCCTGAAGAAGGCCGGCTTCCTGACCCGTGACGCCCGGGTCAAGGAGAGCAAGAAGTACGGCCTCAAGAAGGCCCGCAAGGCTCCCCAGTACTCGAAGCGCTGACCAACAGCTTCACGTTGTACTTCTGACGAACGGCCGGGTCCGCCTCCCCTCCACGGGAGGTGGCCCGGCCGTTTCGCTTTCTCTGTTGCACCATTTCATCGGAGGTTGGCGGGTATGGGCCGGTTGTTCGGCACGGACGGCGTACGCGGACGCGCGAACGCGGATCTCACCCCGGAGCTCGCGCTCGCGGTGGCGGTGGCCGCCGCTCACACACTGGCCGAGACGGACCGGAGCCATCCGCCGCTGGCCGTGGTTGGCCGGGACACCCGGGCCAGCGGCGAGATGCTGGAGGCCGCCGTGGTGGCCGGCCTCACCAGCGCCGGCGCCAACGTCGTCCGGGTCGGAGTGCTGCCCACGCCCGCCGTGGCGTTCCTCACCGCCGAGGCCAAGGCCGATCTGGGCGTGATGCTCTCCGCCTCGCACAACCCCATGCCCGACAACGGGATCAAGCTCTTCGCCGCCGGCGGCCACAAGCTGCCCGACGAGATCGAGTCGCGGATCGAGGCGGCCGTGGAGGCCAACGCCGTC
Source organism: Micromonospora sp. KC207 (assembly GCF_004348615.1). Classification (NCBI taxonomy): domain Bacteria; kingdom Bacillati; phylum Actinomycetota; class Actinomycetes; order Micromonosporales; family Micromonosporaceae; genus Micromonospora; species Micromonospora sp. KC207. Next base: position 931 of record NZ_SMKJ01000189.1, on the reverse strand, counting down.
ACCGCGTGGGACCGGCCGACCGGTGCCGGGGTGGGGCGGGTGCACGACCTGCTCGACGGCGCGGACCACTACGTACAGCACCTCGTCGGCACCGTGCCGCACCGCCTCGACGGGATCAAGGTCGTGGTCGACTGCGCCAACGGTGCGGCGGCCGAGGTCGCGCCGGTGGCGTATCGGGAGGCGGGGGCCGAGGTCGTCGCCATCCACGCCGAGCCGGACGGGCTGAACATCAACGACGACTGCGGCTCCAACCACATCGACACGCTGCGCGAGGCCGTGGTCGAGCACGGCGCGCACCTGGGCATCGCCCACGACGGCGACGCGGACCGGTGCGTGGCGGTCACCGCCGACGGGGTCGAGGTCGACGGCGACCAGGTGATGGCGATCCTCGCCGTGGCCATGCGGGAGGCCGGCGCGCTCACCGACGACACCCTCGTCGCCACGGTGATGAGCAACCTCGGCCTGCGGCTGGCCATGTCCGTGCAGGGCATCCGGCTGATCGAGACCAAGGTCGGCGACCGGTACGTGCTGGAGGAGCTGCGCGGCTCCGGTCTCGCCCTCGGTGGCGAGCAGAGCGGGCACATCGTCATGCCGGCGTACGCGACCACGGGCGACGGGGTGCTCACCGGGCTGCACCTGATGGCCCGGATGGCCGCCACCGGCCGCTCCCTCGCGGACCTGGCCGCAGTGGTGACCAAGCTGCCCCAGGTGCTGATCAACGTGCCGGTCGGGGACCGGTCGGTGGGGGCCGCCGCGCCAACCGTGCGGGCCGAGGTCGAGCTGGCCGAGGCGGAGCTGGGCGAGACCGGCCGGGTGCTGCTGCGCCCCTCGGGCACCGAGCCCCTGGTCCGGGTGATGGTCGAGGCGGCCACCGAGCGCGCCGCCCGCGAGGTCGCCGAGCGCATCGCCGAGCAGGTCCGCGCCGCCAGCC
>NZ_SMKJ01000188.1:0-14238 GCF_004348615.1 Micromonospora sp. KC207 | reverse complement strand
GCAGCGCCGACCCCGGCCAGCGCCCGCGCCCCGAGCTGCGTGCCGGCCGCCAGCAGCCCGGCGGAGCCGACCAGCAGGAAGCCGAGCGTGGCCGCCACCCACCAGGGGTACGCGTCGGGCGGCGGCACCCAGTCGAGCGTGCCCCGGACCTCCACCGGCTCGGCCCCGTCGCGCAACGGCACCACCCAGTCCCGGACCCGCTGCTCGTGGGTCGGGTCGGCGCGTACCGGCGCCGGCGGGGTGGGCTCCTGCCAGCGGGTGCGCCGGTCGTGCCAACGGGCGGCCGGCCCGTCGCCGACGCGCCGCCAGTCCGGGGCGGCGGCCGGGTCCGCCTCAGCGGGCAGGGCGGTGTCCCCGGCGAGGGTCCGGTTGAGGTACGTGGCGGGGGAGCGGCTGTTCTCGTACACCCCGTCCGGGCCGATCCGCAGGTACGGCTCGCCGGTGTAGCCGATCACCTCGATCGGCCGTCCGGTGCTGTTGACCAGTTCCAGCCGTGCCCCGGCCTCCACGACGCGGACGGTCAGCCCGGGTCGGGCCGGCGCGATGCCGGTCACCTCGGCCCGGTAGTCCGTGCCGTCGGGGGCCTCCCCGCCGTGCGCGGCGGCCGGCGTCGCCGTGGCGAGCACGGCGATCAGCCCGGCGAGCACGGCGACGAGCCCGGCGAGCACGGCGACGAGCCTGGCGGTGAAGGCCGGCCCGGCGCGGCGAACCAGTCTGGCCTGGGCCCGCCCGGCGCGGCGAGCCAGGCCGGCGGGGGTCACTTGCCGGCCGCCGCCACCGCTGCCGTGATGCCCGCAGGGGAACGGTCGGCGGCCTCAACGCCGTTGATCTTGATGGTGGGGGTGCCGGTGACCCCCGCCCGGCTCGCGTCCTCGGTGACGTGCTCGGTCCACGACGTGTACGTCCCGTCGGAGACGCAGGAGGCGAAGTCGTCCCGGTTGAGCCCGATGCCCGCGCCGATGTCGACCAGTTCGTCGTCGCTCAGCCCGGCACTGCCCTCCGGGGGCTGCCTGTCGAACAGGGCCTTCGCGAACTCCTGGAACTTGCCGCCCTTCGCGGCGCAGCCGGAGGCGGCGGAGGCGCGGGTGGAGTACTCGGTCGTGGAGTACCGGTTGAGGTAGGCCACCGGGTGGAACACCACCCGCGCCTTGCCCTCGCTGACGAGCTGGTCGATCGTCGTGCCGCTGGTCTGCTGGAACTGCTTGCAGACGGGGCAGAGGAAGTCCTCGTACAGGTCGATGGTGACCGGGCCGGTGCCGTACGCGATCCCGGTGCCGGCCTCGGTCGCGCCCGGCGGCGTGGTGAAGGTGTCGGAGCGCTGGCTGGACCAGACGGTCCAGCCTATTCCGCCGGCGATGACCAGCACGGCGACCGCCACCAGCGAGGTCCACAGGGTCCGCTTGCGCCGGCGCTCCCGGGCCAACTGCTCCCGGACCACCCGGGCGGCGTCCTTCTGTCCCTTGCGACTACTCATCCTCGTCCTCCACGGGTGCGCCCGCGAGCCAGCCGTCCACGGAGACGGGGGTGCGGGGCCAGCTCAGCAGGAACCCGGCCAGGGCCAGGAAGCCCAGGTCCCGGAGGATCTCCGGGAGGTAGCTCGGTGACTGCCCGGCGGCGAGCTGCCCGCCGCTGCCGAAGCAGCCGCAGTCGATGGCCAGGCCGCGCGACCAGGCCGAGGCGATGCCGGCGACGAAGACCACCAGCAGGGCCGCCGAGATCCCGGCGGCCAGGCGGGTGGCCAGGCCGACCAGCAGCAGCGTCCCGAGGGCCAGTTCGACGAAGGGCAGCGCCGCGCCGATCACCGTCGCGACGTCGTACGGCATGACCTGGTATGCGTTGACGGCGCGCCCGGAGGCGGCGAGGTCGCCGACCTTGGCGCCGCCGGCGATGAGCCAGACGGCGGCCAGCCCCAGCCGCACGGCGACGCCGAGCCAGGGCCGGACGGCGGGCCAGCGGGCGGCCCCGGTGTTCGATGCGGTCACAGTCATTGGTCGTCCCGGACCTGACTGAGGTTCCCGGTCGTACGGACGTTCCTCGTCGTACGGACGTTCCCGGTCACGGCGGACGTTCCCGTTCATCCGGCGAGCGCGTCGCCGGCGGCCTCGACCAGGTCGTGGCGGGCCCGGGCCACCCGGGAGCGGATGGTGCCGACCGGCACCCCCTCCACGGCGGCGGCCTCGGCGTACGACAGGCCGAGCAGTTGGGTGAGCACGAACGCCTCGCGCCGCTCGGCGGAGAGCCGGCGCACCAGGTCGGTTGCCCCGAGCTGCCCGGCGGGGTCGGGATGCGGAAGGTCGGTGTGGGCGTGACTGGCCAGCCGCTCGGCGAGCCGGCGTCGACGGACCGCCACGCGCAGGTGATCGGCGCAGGCGTGGCGGGCGATGCCGAGCAGCCAGGTACGGGCGGTGGACCGCCCAGCGAAGGTGGGCAGCGCCCGGAACGCCCGCAGGTAGGTCTCCTGGGTGAGATCGTCGGCGCTGTCCGGGTCGACGAGCGCGGCGGCGAACCGCCACACCTCGGCCTGGGTGGCCCGGACGAACGCCGCCTGAGCGGCCGGATCGCCGTCGCGGGCGGCCAGCGCCCATTCGGTAGCCGCGTCGCGTCCGCGTGCGGTGGGCGTTTCCCGCCCGTCCCCGGCAGCCGCGTCGCGTGCGGCGGCCGTGCCACGGGCACCGTCCGGCGACGGGCCGGTCGGACCGACGGCGGCGGGCTCGCGCGGCGCGGGGATCACGTCAGACCACGGTACGCGGCATACCGGGAGGGGACAGGGTCCTTCGGCCCTTCCATGGCGTACCCCACTCCGGGAACTTTTCCGATGCTTCGCCCGACTACCCGATCATGACTTGCGACGACGTACGCGTGGCGCTGTCGGCGCGGCTGGACGGTGAGGACCCGCAGACGTCGTCGGCGGTGCTGGACGCGCACACCGACTCCTGCCCCGGCTGCCGGTCCTGGCTGGCCCGCGCCGAGCAGGTGACCCGGCTCACCCGGCTGCGCCCTGTGCGGGTGCCCGATCTCACCGCGTCCGTGCTGTCGGCGGTCGCCGCCGAGCGGGCCGCGGCGCGGGCCACCGCCGACGCGGCCGTGCGTGCCCGGCGCCAACTGCTGCGGGTGGCGGTGGCGGTGGCCGCCGTCGCCCAGCTCGCCGTCGCGCTGCCGGTCCTGGTCGGCGGGTTCGAGGTGGGTGCCGACGCGCACACCAGCCGGGAGATGGCCTCCTTCGACGTGGCGCTCGCGGTCGGCTTCGCACTGGCCGCGTGGCGGCCGGAGCGGGCCCGGGCCTTCCTGCCGGTGGCGCTGGTGCTGGCGCTCTGCCTGGCCGCCACCAGCGCGCTGGACATCGCCAACTCCACCACCGCCCTGGTGCACGAGGCGGGGCACCTGGCGGCAGTGGTCCAGGCGGGCCTGCTCTGGGCGCTGGGGCGCAGCGGCGGCGAGCCGGACCGCCCGCTGGGGCTCGCCGTCGCGGCGGGGCGCGGATGATGCGATCCGCTCCCGGTAGCACGTGGGAGCACCGGCCGCGGCCGGTCCGTGACGGCGGCGAAGGTGGCATTCCGGTGGCGCGCGGGCGGGACGGGCTCGCCGAGCGACCCGTTCGTCGGCGAGCATGGCCGGCATGACTGCTGCCAACCTCCGGCCCCTACGCCGCCGGTTCACGCGCCTCGGCGCGCTCGCCGGCCTGCTGGTCACCGTCGTCGCCCTGCTGCTGGCCCCGGCCACCCCCGCGAGCGCCCACGCGGTGCTGGTGAGCAGCAGCCCGGCCGCCTCGGCCGTGGTGCCGAGCGGGCCGGCCGAGGTGGTGCTGACGTTCAGCGAGCCGGTGCGCAAAGTGGCGGGGAAGATCCGGGTGATCGCCCCGGACGGGTCGCGGGCGGACCGGGGAGAGCCCTCGTTCTCCGGCCCGGTGGTGACCGTGCCGGTGGACCAGTCGGCGGGGCGGGGCACGTACCTGATCAGCTACCGGGTGATCTCGGCGGACAGCCACCCGGTCTCCGGCGCGTTCACCTGGTCGGTGGGCGCGCCGTCGACCCCGCCGACGGACAGCGGGACGGACTCGCGAGCCAACCCGGTGGTGCAGACTGGGGTCAAGGTCGCCAAGTACCTCGGGTACGCGGGGCTGCTGCTGCTGGTCGGCCCGGTGCTGGTGCTCGGTGCGCTGTGGCCGCGCCGGCTGGACCGCCGGGGCCCGGCCCGGCTCGCCTGGACCGGGCTCGGCCTGCTGGTGCTCGCCACGCTGGCCGAGCTGTGGCTCCAGGTGCCGTACACGGCGGGAGGCGGGCTGTCCGACGTGACCGGCGCGGGTCTCGGCGAGGTGCTCGGCAGCACGTACGGGGCCGCGCACCTGGTGCGGCTGGGCCTGCTCGCGGCGGCGGCGCTCCTGCTCCGCCCGATCTTCGCCGGGCAGGTGGGGCGCACCGACGCGGTGCTTCTGGCCATCCTCGGCGGGGCGACGCTGTTCACCTGGCCCCTGGCCGGGCACCCGGCGGCCTCGCCCGCGCCGGCGGTGTCGGTGGTGGTCGACGCGGTGCACCTGGGCAGCATGGCCGTGTGGCTGGGCGGGCTGGTGATGCTCGGCGGTTTCCTGCTGCGCCTGGCCGACGAGCGGGAGCTGGGCGCGATCCTGCCGGTCTGGTCGCGCTGGGCGGCGCTGTCCGTCGCGGCGCTGCTGCTCGCCGGCACCGTGCAGGCACTGATCGAGGTCGCCACCCCGTCGGCCCTGCTCGACACCACGTACGGGCGGCTGCTGCTGGCCAAGATCGTGTTGTTCGCGCTGGTGATCGCCGTGGCCGCGTACTCCCGGGCGCTGGTGCGCCGGCGGACCGCGCCGGCCCACCCGGCCCCGGTGCGCCGGGCGGTCTGGGTGGAGCTGGCGATCACCGCAGTGGTGCTCGGTGTGACGGCGACCCTGGTGCAGACCCCTCCGGCGCGCACCGCCGCCGCCGACGTGGCCGGTACGCAGGACGGCTTCTTCACCACCACGCTGTCCAGCCCGCTCTACTCGCTCCAGGTGGAGCTGGACCCGGCCAAGCGGGGCAACAACTCGATGCACCTGTACGCGTACACGCTGGACAACCGGCCGCAGCCGGTGGCCGAGTGGAAGGCCACCGCCGCGCTGCCGTCGGCCGGGATCGAGCCGATCGAGATCCCGATGCTGCCGCTGACCGACAACCACGCGACCGGGGAGATCAACCTTCCCGCCGCGGGGCAGTGGCAGTTCCGCTTCACCGTCCGGATTTCGGACATAGACCAGGCCACGGTGAGCGCCACCGTGCCCATCCGTTAACGAGAGGTAGTTCCACCATGCTCCGTCACCGGCGTTCCGCAACCGCCGCCGCCCTGGCCCTCGGGGTCGCCGCCGTGGTGCTCGGCGTGGCCGTGCCCGCCTCGGCGCACGTCACGATCAACCCGAGGGAGGCGACGCAGGGCGGCTACGGCCGGTTCGCGTTCCGGGTGCCGAACGAGAGCGACGAGGCCTCGACGACGAAGGTCGAGGTGGTGCTGCCGGAGAACGCGCCGGTCGGTTCGGTGTCCACGATGCCGGTGCCGGGCTGGACGGTGGCGGTGGAGAAGCGCAAGGTCGACCCGCCGGTGCAGGTGCACGGCAGCGAGGTCACCGAGGCGGTCGCCAAGATCACCTGGACGTCGACGGGGGACGCGGCGGTGAAGCCGGGCCAGTTCCAGGAGTTCCCGGTGTCGATGGGGCCGCTGCCGCAGGTCGGCACGATGGTGTTCAAGGCGCTCCAGACGTACTCCGACGGCACGGTGGTGCGCTGGATCGAGGAGCCGACCGCCGGGGCGGAGGAGCCGGAGCACCCCGCCCCGGTGCTGACCCTGACCGGGGCGGCCCCGTCGGTCGGTGCCTCGGCCCCGGCCGTGGCCGCCCCGGCGGCGGACGACGATGACGACTCCGACGGTGGGCCGGGGCTCGCGTTCGGCGTCGCCGGGCTGGTCGCCGGGCTGGCCGGCCTGGTCCTCGGCGGGCTCGCCTTCGCCCGTACGCGGCGGGGTCCGGCGGAGACGAGCTGATCCGTACCGCCTGCCCGCCCGTCCTGTCTGTCGGCCCGTCCTGTCGGCCTGTCCTGCTACCCGCCCGTCCCGTCGGCCCGCCGGTCCACCCGGCGGGCCGGCCCGTTTCCGGCCGCCGTCGTACGCCGTTGCCGCTGATATAGGGCTGATTGCGTGGTTTGCGCCGGTAAGGTCGGCCGGGTACTCAAGCCACGGAAGGGGACGACACCGATGCGGATCGCTCGCGCGCTCACTGGCATGCTGCTGCTCACCATCGGTACTCCGGCGTTGCTGGCCGCAGGCGCGCTCGGCGTCCTGTCCCGCCACCCCGACGCCGCCGGCGGGTTCACCGTCGGGATCGGGGCGGTCGTCCTCCAGGCGCGTCCGGCGACCGACTGGTTCCCGGTGGCAGCCTGGCTGCTGGGCGCGCTGGGTGCCCTGCTGGTGGCCTCCGCCGTGCTGCTGCTGCGCCCGGCGCGCCCGCGCGAGGTGGTCTTCGTGGTCGAACCCGACCAGGTTCCGGTGCTCGCCGATCGGCTCGGGGTGACCTCGCTCGACGGGCTGGGCGCCGGCCCCGCGCCGTCCCCGGCCGCGCCCGTGGACCGGCAACTGGTCGCGGTGGGGGCGTCGGCCGACCGCCCCCGGTCCGCGCTGGCGCCGGCCCGCCGCCCGGCCACCCTCGCGGACCTGACCCCGTCGCCCAAGCCGGCCTCGTCGCCCCGCTCGGCGTCGTCGTCCGGGGCGTCGTCGCTGCCGGGCCCGCCGGCCTGGCCGCCGGTCGTGCCGGAGGTCACGACCCGGCCGGTACAGATCGAGCCGCGCCGGATTCGCCCGGCCGCGCCCAGCGCCCGCACCCGCCCGCGCTCCTGACCGCCGCGCCCGCCGCCGTTCCTGCCCCCCGCGCCGGCAACGCCTGCTTGCGCGGGCCGGCAACGCCTGCTTGCGTGTGCCGGCCGGGCCGCGCCGCAGAGGTGAGAAGGGGACCCTTCTCTACCTCAGGCGTCAACAGGGGGCCCTTCCTTCCCCGACCCCGGACGGCCCTCCGTGCTGCCGACACGGAGGGCCGCCTGCACCGGGGGATCGGTGCCACGGGGGATGCCCGAGGTATGGATCATATTAGCCGTTAACGACGCTACTCGGGAGATCTGTCCATTTAGCGCGATTTCTCGCCGTCGTGGTCTGGCGCCATGCTTGCGCCGGTGGCCGGGGGGTGGGCGACCGGCAGGGCCGCCACCAGCAGCAGGCTCAGCAGCACGTACGTGTTGCGAACCAGGAACTCGCCGGGCGAGTCTGTGGGCACGGGGGCCACCCCCCAGTCGTGGAACGACACCACCCCGTAGCTGATCAGCGCGCCGGTGAGGACGGCCAGGCCGGTCAACCACCGTCGCCGTCGGGCTCCGGCCGGCGCGGCCGGGTCCGTGGCGAGCGCCGTGTCGGTCAGCACCACCACCGCCGGGACGAACCAGTAGATGTGGTGGGTCCAGGTAATCGGGCTGACCAGTGCCCCGACCAGGCCGGTCAGGGTCAGGCCGGTGAGCGCGTCGCGGGCTCGGGCGGCTCGGGCGGCGCGCCACAGCCCGTACCCGGCGACCAGCAGGGCCACCGCGAGCCACCACGCCCGGCTCGGCTCGGCCGGCGCGGTGAGCCGGCTGAGCAGCCCGAACAGCGACTGGTTGCCGGTGTAGTCGGTGCGCCCCACCCGGTCGGTCGCCCACAGTTCGTGGGTGAAGAACCGCCACGAGTCCGACGGGAACACGGCCGCCGCGAGCAGGGTGGCCCCGGCGGCGGTCGCCGAGGCCACGGCCGCGTCCCGCCAGCGCCGGGCCGCCAGCAGGTAGACGATGAAGATGCCGGGGTAGAGCTTCAGCGCCGTGGCCAGCCCGACGCCCACGCCCGCCCAGCGCCGCCCCTGCGGCACGGCAAAGAGGAGGTCGGCCAGGATCAGCACGACCAACAGCATGTTGATCTGACCGAAGGTGATCGTCTCCCGGGTGCTCTCCACGGCGAACACCAGCAGCACCCCGACGGTGAGGGTGAACACCCGGGGCAGGCCGTGCCGGGCGACGACCGGGGCGAGCAGCCACCGGGTGGTCACCACCACGCCGAGCATGGTGAGGATCGTGAAAACCGCGATCGTCAGCCCGAGTGGCAGCAGTGCGAACGGGCGCAGCAGCAGCGCGCTCAGCGGCGGGTAGGTGAAGTACAGCTCGCCCTGCACCCGGTCCGGCTGCACGTAGTCGTAGAGCGGGCGGCCGGCGGCCCACCAGTCCATCGCCCGCATGTAGATCTTGAGGTCGAGGAAGTCGTGTTTCAGTCCGGGCAGGTACAGCGCCGGCAGCACGGCCGCCAGGGCCAGCACCGTGACCAGCCGGCGGGCCCGGCGGACGCCCGGCTCGTCGGCGGTGACGGAGGGTGGCGCGATCGGTTCAGCGGGCACGGGGAAACCCTAGCGGTCCGTCCCGCCTACCGTGCCGAGGCGCGAGGGCGTGGGCTGCGCGTAGGCTGTGGCCGTGGCTGATCTCCTCGTCTGGATCGACTGTGAGATGACCGGGCTGGACCTCGGCAGGGACGCGCTGATCGAGGTCGCCGCGCTGGTCACCGACCCCGACCTCAACGTGCTCGGCGACGGGGTCGACGTGGTGATCCACGCCGACGAGGCGGCGCTGGAGGCGATGCCGGAGATCGTCCGGACCATGCACGGCAAGTCCGGGCTGACCGAGGAGGTCCGACGCTCCGCCGTGACCCTCGCCGAGGCCGAGGACCTGGTGCTCGACTACGTCACCAGCCACGTGAAGGACCCGCGCGCCGCCCCGCTGTGCGGCAACTCGATCGCCACCGACCGGGGCTTCATCTCCCGGGACATGCCGCGCCTCGACGCCCACCTGCACTACCGGATGATCGACGTCTCCTCCATCAAGGAGCTGTGCCGGCGCTGGTACCCGCGGGTCTATTTTGGGCAGCCGAGGAAGGGGCTGGCCCACCGGGCGCTGGCGGACATCCGGGAGAGCATCCGCGAGCTGGAGTACTACCGGCGGACGATCTTCGTCCCGCTGCCCGGCCCGGACGTGGACAGCGCGAAGGCCATCGCCGCGCAGCTCTGACCCGGGGTTCTCCTCGCCGTCGACCCCGACCTGACCAAGTCGCCGGGGCGGCTCATCGGGCGGTGAGGCCGCGCCGGGTGGAGACACCGGCCGGCAGCCGGTTCAGCTCCGCCCAGGACAGCGCCGGCTCCGCGCCACGCGCGTTGCGGGACTCCCGGTACGCCGGCTGCGCCGGGAACCATCCCTGGGGCCCCCGCCACCGTCGCTCGGCGTACTGCTCGTATCGGTCATCAGATCGGTCATCAGGCATATTCGGCATGACCATACCGTCCCAAAGAAAGTTGTACATGTATGGAAATAGATATGACGTGGTCGTGGTGCCTCGGGCCCCCGCCATCGGCGCGTGACGACGAACGGTAGCCACCCCTGCCGCCCAGGTCATCGCCGACGGCGCGAAGACGCGTGCCCCGGCGGCGTACCGTGATCATGTCGGCGTCCCCGGCGGGCGCGGCGGAGGGAGGCGACCGGTGCGTGACCGGCGGCTGTACCTGCACCTGGTGAGCTGGCTCGGGCAGTGGCCGGCGGGCCCCGGGCTGCACGTGGTCCGCTCGCACCGGCGCGACCTGCCCGCCTGGGACGGCCGGCTCCGCCCGGCGATCGCGGTCGGCGACGGCCGTGGCACGGTGCTGTCGGTCGCGGCCCGGCACGTCCCGGCGGTCCGGGCGCTCGCCGCCCGGTCGGAGCGGCGGCTGCTCGCCGGCCTGCCGGCCGCCGTCGCCCATCCCCGTTGGGTGTCCAACGACGACGTGTTCCGGTGGACCCTGGCCCCGGCCCCCCTGCCGGAGGTGGGGGAGTGGATCGCGCCGACCGAGCCGGGGCTGCCCCGGTGGCTGGAGCTGTTCGACCGCGAGGTGCTGGTGGTGCGGGACGCCGACGGTCGGTACCTGGCCGGCGTGGCGATCAAGCGGCACGACGCCCACGGTCACGAACTGGCCGTCGGCACCGCCCGGGCCGCCCGAGGCCGGGGGCTGGCCCGCCGGCTGGTGGCCCAGGCCGCCCGGCGGGTGCTCGACGAGGGTGCCGTGCCGACGTACCGGCACGACCCGGCCAACGTCGCGTCGGCGCGGGTGGCGGAGGCGGCCGGCTTCCCGGACCGGGGCTGGCGGTCGTACGGGGTCTATCCGCCGTAGGCGGGCCGTCCCCAGCCCCCGGCCGGGGGCACCGGTCAGTGGGACCCTGGCCCGGTCAACAGCCCTGTCGCCCGCTGCTGATCGTGTACCGGTAGCCCTGCCAGTCGATGTAGCCGACCGCGGCGACGCAGTAGTTCGCGGTGCCGGTGACACCTCGCGGCCCCGCATAGTAGGCGTAGTTGCCGAAGTCCTGGCTGGAACTGGCCGCCACCGTGCACGGCTTCCCCTCGCCGGACTGCTCCGTGCATCGGTACGCGCGTACGGAGGTCGGTGCGGCGACGCCGTACGCCGCGCCCTTGTGGTAGAAGCACGCGCTGTTCGTGCCGCCGTTGGAGGTGTTGTAGAAGATCGTCAACTCGCCGGGACCGTAGCTCTCGCTGTAGCTGACGGTCCCGGAGCAGGACACGGCGGCCTGCGAGGGGGGCGCGAGGGCGACAACGAACGCGCCGCTCATGGTCACCGTGGACAGGACGAGTGCAAGAACCCTGCGGACGTGCCGCACGATGGCTCCTTTCGGTCTGTCTTACCGGACGGGACGGAGCCGCAGGCGGACAGGACGATGCCAAAGCCTGGCGGACCGGGGGCGCCCTTCCTTCCGCCCGCCGGGAACCAGCGGGTTCCTGCGATGGGAAGGCTCGGGAACCGATGGAGAAGAGAGTGCCAACAGTGCAAAGCATGCCAAAGGTCAGCTCTCGGGTCGATGCCGAAAAGCTGTCGAATCAACGACAGGTATCCATGAAAGGCGGCAAGTTGCGACAGTAGGGCGCGGACCGTGGATCCCGGGCCGGATCCACGGTCCGCGCGGCCTCTCCCAGGTCCTCCCGTGGGCGGCCGGTCGCTCCGCCGGCCGCTGTCCCGCCCATGACGCTACGTATCGAGGTCGGGGTGGGCAAGGGGGAACCGGCGGGTCGACGGTGTCGTCTAGCGGACTTGACCTGCTGTTTAGTGAAACTGGCTCGTTCGAGGGTCAGTGACGCAGCGTGCAGATCAGGATGATCGCCTGCCGGGGCCCCCTCAGTCGGCCAGGCCGAGCGCCTGCGCCGCCGCCCGCCCGTTGGCGTGGCTGGCCCCGTACGTGGTGACGAACGCGCGGGCTCCCGCCGGCCGCCACCGCCCCGGCCAGCCCATCTCGACCACGGTCACCGGGTGCGCGGCGGCCAACGCCTCGACCAGCCCCGCGCCGCCGGGCAACCGGTGCAGGTGCCGGCCGACCAGCACGATCGGCCGGTCCCCGGCGAGCCCGTGCAGGGTCGCCGCGTCCGTCTCGGCGGCCACCACCCGGATCTCCTCCAGCCCAACCAGGTGCGGGCCGAGGCCCCACGGCACCCGCCCCTGCGCCATCGTGGCGGCGGCGTGCAACTGCACGACGAGGGGGCGGCCCAGTCCGGTGACGTCGCCCTCCACGCGGACGGCACGTCGCGCGACGGCGTACCCCAGGTCGGTGGGGGCGATAGCCGTCGAGCCGGCGGCCCGGGTCGCGGCGGCGAGCACGGCGGCCCGGTCGGCGGCCTGCTCGACCCGGACCCGGCCCAACCGGCCGTCGCCGAGCGCGGCGACGATCTCGGCGGCGACCCGTTCGACCAGCGCGGCGTCGACCCTCGCGCCGATGCAGAGCAGGTCCGCCCCGGAGGCGAGGGCCAGGACGGCGGCCGGGCCGACGCCGCCGGCGGCCAGCGCCGCGCCCTTCATCTCCAGCGCGTCGGTGATCACCGTCCCGGTGAAGCCCAGCTCGCGGCGCAGCAGGTCGACCAGGACCGCCCGGCTGAAGGTAGCCGGGCCGTCGCCGGTCAGCGCGGGAACCCGGATGTGCGCGGTCATGATCGACAGGACCCCGGCGTCGACGACCGCCACGAACGGGGGCATGTCACGCTCGCGCAGCACCGCCGGGGTCGCGTCCACGGTGGGCAACTCGTGGTGGGAGTCGGCGATCGTCGCCCCGTGGCCGGGGAAGTGCTTGGCGCAGGCGGCCACCCCGGTCGACTGGAGACCGGCGACGGCGGCGGCCGAGTGGACGGCCACCCGGGCCGGATCCGCGCCGAAGGAGCGGGTGCCGATCACCGGGTTCTCGTCGGCGCTGTTCACGTCCACGGTCGGGGCGAGGTCGACGGTGATCCCCAGGGCGGCCAGTTCGGTGCCGATCGCCGCGTACACCCGCTCGGTCAGCGCCGGGTCGTCGACCGCGCCGAGCGCCGCGTTGCCCGGGTACGGGCTGCCGGTGGCGTGGGCGAGGCGGGTCACGTCCCCGCCCTCCTCGTCGATCGCGACCAGGACGTCGGCCCGGGCGGCGCGCAGCGCGGCGGTGCTCGCCGCCACCTGCGCCGGGTCGTGCACGTTCGTGCCGAACAGGGTGTGCCCGGCCAGCCCCTCGGCGACCAGGCCGACGGCCCAGTCCGGCGGGACCGGCCCCGGATACGCGGCGAGCAGGGTGCCCAGCGCGAGCCGGCGCAGTCCTGGATCGGTCCCCACGAAATCTCCCCTCTGCCGCGCCCGGCCTTGGGGGCGCGTGGCACCGGCGGTGCCGCCCGCTGCCTGGTCGTCCGAGTACCCCGGTTCGGGGCGGCCGTTACGCTACGGTCACCCGGCTGCGGGTCCGTCTGTGGTTAGCAAAGTTTACGAAAATCAGAGGACGTGGCATGAGTGCGACCCGGCTGCCCGGCACCCCCCGCCTGTTGCGGGCGCTCAACGACCGCGCGGCGCTGGAGTTGCTGCTGGAACGGGGGCCGCTGACCCGGGCCCGGCTCGGCGAGCTGACCGGGTTGTCCAAGGTCACCGCCTCCCAACTCGTCGAGCGGCTGGAGGAGCGCGGCCTGGTCGCCCGGGTCGGCGAGCAGGCCGGCGGGCGGGGCCCGAACGCCCAGCTCTACGCCGTGCGGCCGGGATCGGCGTACGTGGTCGGGGTGGACGTCGGCGCCGAGCGGGTGGTGGCCGCCTGCGCCGACATCACCGGCGCGGTCGTCGGCCGGTGGGAGCAGTCCACCCGGGACACCGACGACCCGGTCGGGGTGGTGCACAACGCCGTCGTCCAGGCCGCGAGCAGTGCCGGCGCGGAGCTGTCCAGCGTCCGCCGGGTGGTGCTGGGCACCCCCGGCCTGGTCGACCCGGCCAGCGGCGACATCACCTTCGCGTTCAACCTGCCGCGCTGGCACCGGGGCCTGCTGGCCGCGCTGCGCGAGGACCTTGCTACCCCGGTGGTCTTCGAGAACGACGTCAACCTGGCCGCCGTGGCCGAGGCGCAGTCCGGGGTAGCCCGGGAGCACAGCGACTTCGTGCTGGTCTGGGTCGGTGCGGGCGTCGGCCTGGCGATCATGCTCGGCGGTCGGCTGCACCACGGCAGCAGCGGCGCGGCCGGCGAGATCGGTTACCTGCCGGTGCCCGGCGTGCCCATCCCGCGCGACGTGTCGCGCCGGGCCAAGCCGGCCTTCCAGCAGCTCGCCGGGGCGGACGCGGTGCTCGCGGTGGCCCGGGAGCACGGGCTTGCCGCAGACTCGGCGGTGGACGCGGTGCGCGCGGCGATCGCCGCCGGCACCACCGGCGGCCCGCTGCTCGACGAACTGGCCCGCCGGCTGGCCCTGGGCGTGGCGAGCACCTGCGTGGTGCTCGACCCGCCGCTGGTGGTGCTCGCGGGCGAGGTCGGTCAGGCCGGCGGCGCGGCGCTGGCCGAGCGGGTGCAGCACGAGGTCGCCGCGATCACCCTGGTCCGCCCCCGGGTGGTGCCGACCGGGCTGACCGAGGAGCCGATCCTGCGCGGGGCCCTGCGCACGGCCCTGGACGCGGTGCGCGACGAGGTCTTCGGCAGCACCGTGGGCTGACCGCGTCGCTCATGTGAAGGAATTTTTCACCATTGAACGGCATGCTGCAAGAAATTCACGCGCTCGCGGTGCGGCATCCGCGTCCGCCGCCCCGCGCGGTGACCAACGACACGGCGCCCACCTGAGGGTGGGGCGCCGCCCGCGGCGGGCGGCGCGGCGGTGCGTGGTTGGATGGGCAGGTGACTGGTGACC
>NZ_SMKJ01000187.1:0-14248 GCF_004348615.1 Micromonospora sp. KC207 | reverse complement strand
GGCGCGCTCCCGGCCGAGGATCCAGATCGCCTCGACGCCGTCCTTCCAGGTGATCTTCTTGCCCTCCTCGCGGCCCCGCGCGCGGTAGCTGATCGGCACCTCGTACGGGCGGATGCGCCGGCGCAGCAGCTTGCCGGTCACCTCCGCCTCCATGCCGAAGCCCCGCGAGCGGACGTCGAGGGAGCGGTACAGGGCGACCGGCATCAGCTTGAAGCAGGTCTCCAGGTCGCCAATGTACGAGTTGAACAGCACGTTGGCGGCCATGGTGACGCCCTTGTTTCCCATCACGTACCAGAAGCTGTACGCGCTGTGGCTGCCGAAGGTCCGATTGCCGTAGACCACCGTGGCGCGGCCGTCGAGCACCGGGTCGAGCAGCTTGGGAATGTCCTGCGGGTCGTACTCCAGATCGGCGTCGAGGATGACCATGTACTCGCCCTCGGCGTTGTCGACCGCCGTCTTGATGGCGGCGCCCTTGCCGGCGTTGCGCTGGTGGGTGATCACCCGCAGCCGCGCGTCGTCCGCGCGACCGAGGATCTCGCCGGTGCCGTCGCGGCTGCCGTCGTCGACCACGACCAGCTCGATCTCGCACGGGTAGTCGACCGCCAATGCCTGCTTGAGGGCATCCGCGATGCGTTCTTCCTCGTTGTAGACCGGCATGAGGATCGAGAGCTTCACGGGAATCTCCACGGTGGCGGCGACACGTCGGCCCTAGCCTAGCCTGGCAGGTCAGCGCGGCGGGGTGCAGCACCGCCGGGCGTCGGGCTCGGCGCGTTCAGCCGGATGGTGTTTACTTCGCGCCATGTCGGCAGCCGGCTCCCTGCTCGTGGCGGCCCCGCTCGTCGCCCTCCTGTCCCTCACCGTGGCGCTGCGCCCGGCCGGGTCGGACGCTGTCGCCCCGCTGCGCCTCGCCGTGGTCCGGGCCGCAGTGGTCACCGGCGCGTTCGCGGTGCTGACGGTGGAACTGCTCGGCGCGCTGCGCCTGCTGACCCTGCCCGCCTTCGCGGTAGCGTGGCTGCTCTTCGTCACCGCCGCCGTGGCGGCGGCGAGCCGGCGACTCGTCCGCGCCGGCAAGCCGGCCGGGTTCGGCACCGGCCGGGCCGCGGCCGTCGCCGTCCGCGCACGGCTGGCAGACCGATGGCGTACGGCGGGACGGGGCGAGCGGCTGCTGGCCGGCACGGTGGGCGGGATGGTCCTGGTCGAGCTGCTGATCGCGTTGCTCGCCGAGCCGAACAACTTCGACTCGCAGACGTACCACCTGCCGAAGGTGGAGCACTGGGTGGCGCAGCGCAGCCTGGAGTTCTGGCCCACCGCGATCCACCGGCAGGTGACCATCCCGCCCGGGGCGGAGTACCTGCTGCTGCACCTGCGCCTGTTCACCGGCGGCGACCGGCTGCACAACCTGGTCCAGTGGGCCGCCGGGGTGGGCTGCCTGCTGGTCGTCGCCCGGATCGCGGCGCAGTTCGGCGGGGGGCGGCGGGCCCAGCTCCTCACCGCGTTCGTGCTGGGCACCACGCCCATGGTGGCGCTCCAGGCGACCAGCACCCAGACCGACCTGGTCTGCGCCGCCTGGGTGGCCTGCGTGGCGACCCTGGCGCTGGACGGGCTGCGCCGGCGGGCCGGGGTCGGCACGCTGCTGCTCCTGGGCGCGGCGACGGGACTGACCGCGGTGACGAAGACCAGCGGCCTGATCGGCGTCGGCCCACTGCTGCTGCTCTGGGGGATCGGCCAGCTTCGGCTGGCGTACCTCGAAGGGACCGTGCGGAGCGGCGGTGGCGGCCGGCGGGCCGAGATCGCCGCCGACGGACCTGCCCGGCCGGCCCTGGTCGGCGCGGGCGGCGTCGGTCCGCTGCCCGGCGGGAGCGATCGCCGCCCCCTGGTCGGCGAGGTCGACCGGTCGGCGGCGGCCGCCGGGCAGGTGGGATCGGTTCGGCCGGGGCGGCGGCCCGGAAAGCGGTCCCGGGCGGGCGGCATGGCCCGGACAGTGGCCGGCTCGGTGCTGGTGCTGCTGGTGGCCCTGCTGGTGGTCGGCCCGTTCCTGGCCCGCGTGCAGGCCGAGTTCGGGCACCCGTTGGGCCCGCCGAGGCTGCGCAAGTCCATTCCGATGGAGCGGCACGACCCGCCGTCGGTCCTGATCAACGCGTTGCGGATCGGGCACACCGCGCTGGACACGCCGCTCGCGCCGGTCCGGGCGGGCGCGGCCGAGGCGATCATCGCCGGGGCGCGGGTGATCGGCGTGGACCCACAGGACCGGGCCATCACCTTCGGCCGGGAGGTCTTTCCGGTGCCGGCCTGGTACCCCGACGAGGACCGGGTGGCGTTCCCGCTGGCCGGCACGCTGGCGCTGGTCGGGGCGGTGTTCGCGCTGGCCCGTCCGGCCCGGGTCAGCCCCGCCGCGGCCGGTGCCCTGCGCGGGTACGCGGTCGTCGTGGTGACCGCCGTCGCGCTGCACACCACGATGATCAAGTGGCAGCCGTGGGGAAACCGGCTGCTGCTGTACGCCCTGGTCCTGGCGGCCCCACTGGCCGGGCTCTGGCTGGACTCGCTCTTCCGCCGCCGGCTCGCGCCCGAGGGCCGGGACGGCTCGCCCGCCCCAGGGCCCAGCGGCCGGGACGGCTCGCCCGCCGGCACGCCCAGTGGGCGGAACGGTTCCCCGGCCGCGCCGGGCCGCAGGTCGGTGGCGGTCGGGCTGGCGGTCACGATGCTGGCCACGTCCGCGCTGGCCGGGGTGCTCGCCCTGTCGTACGGCTTCCCACGTCGGCTGGTCGGGGCCGGATCGGTCTTCACCACCTCGGAGTGGGACACCCGCTTTCTGCGCCGGCCGCAGTGGGCCGACGAGTTCCGGGTGGCGGCCGACGCGGTCCGGGCCGTCGATGCCCGGCGGATCGGGTTGGTGCAGCAGAACGACAACTGGGAGTACCCGTGGTGGCTCCTGTTGCGCGACGCCGACGGCCGACCGCCCGAGCTGGTGGCGCTCCAGTCGGTGCTGCCGGACCGGCCGCCGGCCGATCCGGCCTCGACGGACGCGATCGTCTGCACCGGCAGCCGGAAGGTCTGCGCCGACCTGGTGCCCGCCGGCTGGACGCTCGTCTGGCGGGGCTACGTCGGGTACGCCCTGCCACCGCCCCGCTGACGCAAGACCCTGCCACGCGGCGGCACCCTCCGCGCGGCGGCACTCTCACGCGACGGGCGCCCTCCACGCGACGGGCGCCCTCTGCGCGGCGGGTCGTTAACAGGGGGCCCCTGCTATACCGAAACCGTTAACAGGGGCCCCTCCTTTCGCTACCTGAGCAGGATCAGGCGGGCGGTGGCGGCGTCACCGTCCTTGGCACCGGCGATGCCGACCGTCGCGCCAACCCGCACCGCCTCGGGTTGGACGGTCGTCCGCCGTTCCACCACGCGCAGGTCGTCGCCGAAGGTCCACGTCATCGTGAAGCCGTCGGTGGACTTCACCGTCATCGAGTCGCCGTCGATCGCGGTGACCTCGCCGCGCTGCACGGCGACGGTCTTCGTGCCGCCGTCCTTCGTCCGCACCACGACCTCGCCGTGCAGAGCGTTCTTCCGCAGCAGCACCCGGGCCTGCCGGCGCTTGCGCCACTGTTCGGCCCGCTCGCCCCGCCGGTCCTTCGCTCCGGCCTCGCCGGTGGCGGGTGCGGGTGCGGGTGCGGCCGACCCTGCGGGCACCGGGGCGGCGACCAGGTCGAGGTCGCCCGCGTCGAAGCCCAACGCGGCGAGCGCCTGCCCCTGCGCGCCCAGCGCGGCGGACACGTCGACCGCGACCTCCTTGCCCGCGCCCTGGGCCACCTGGGCCGGCCCGCAGCCGGTGACGCCCAAGGCGACCGCCGCGAGCAGCGAGGTGGCGGCGATCGCGATCTTCTGACGTGCCATCGGTTCCCTCTCGTCGGTGAGGGTCCAGCGTCGCGCCCCGGTGATCAGGCCGCGTCAGCGCGATGTTCGGGTCGGGTAAGGATCGGCCGGCAGCCGCACGGTGAACGCCGCGCCGCCCTCGGCGGCGTGCCCGGCGGCGATCTCCCCACCCAGCCGACGGACCAGCCCGGCGGCGAGCGCCAGCCCGAGGCCGCTGCCGACCTTGCGTACCCCCCGGTAGCGCTCGTGCAGCGCACCCCGGTCGAAGGCCACCGCCAGGTCGTCGTCGGTGAAGCCGGGGCCGCCGTCGCGTACCTCCAGCACCCCGCTGGCGGCCGGGCCCGCTCCGGCCCGCCGGGCCGCGAGCACCACCGGCGCCCCCGGGGGTACGACCCGCAGCGCGTTCTCCAGCAGCCCGTCGATCACCTGCCGGATGCGCCCCGGATCGGTGTACGCGGGCACCGCTCCGTCGCTGATCTCCACGCGGAACGCCACCCCGACGGCCGCGCAGCGGCCGGCCCAGGTGCGTTCCACGTCGGCGGCCAGCCGGGTCAGGTCGACCGGCACCGGTTCGAGGGGGAAGTCGGCGGCCTCCAACCGGGCCAGCGCGAGCAGGTCGCGGACCAGCCGGTCCAGGTGCTCGGCCTCGGCCAACATGGTGCGTCCGGTCCGCGGTGCCTCGTCCGCGCCGATCACCCCGTCGGCCAGCGCCTCGGCGTATCCGCGGATGGCGGTGAGCGGGGTACGCAGCTCGTGCGAGACGGAGAGCAGGAACTCCCGCTGCCGGCCCTCACTGGTGGACAGCGCGGCGGCGAGCCCATTCAGGGCCAGGGCCAGCTCGGCTACCTCGTCGGGCGGCTCCACCGGCACCCGCACCGCCCGGTCACCGGCGCTGAGCCGGGCGGCGGCGGTGGCGGCGACGCGGATCGGTCGGGCCAACCGGCGGGCCAGCAGCATCCCGGCGGCCAACCCGGCCGCCAGCCCGGCGAGCAGCGGCAGCCAGAGGCCCCGGACGACCCGCCCCCACAGGCCCGGGGTGGCGGGTCGGGTCAGCACCACGCCGTCCCCGCCGGGCAGCGACCGCCCCTCGACGAGGGCGCGTTCGCCGGACACCAGCCGCAGGCCGGAGACGTTGTTGCCGGCGGAGACCCGGTTGACCACCTGCCGGGGCAGGCCTGCGTGGTCGACCGTGCCGGCGCGGATCACGTACACGTCGATGTCCTGCTCGCGGAGCTGGCGGATCAGCCGGTCGCCCGCGGCGTCCCGCTGCCCGGGGGGCCGGACGCGTAGCACGTCGGCGGCGAGCCGGACCTGCGCCGCGAGCGCCTCCTGGTCGCGCCGTTCCTGGCCGCGCACCGCCAGCGGGGCGGCCACGAGCGCGGTGACCAGCACCGAGACGAGGGCGACCGCGCAGGTGACCAGCACCGCGCGGGCGGTGAGGGTACGGCCGACGCGGCGACGCGGTGCCTGGGCCGGACGCGGGCCGATCACCGGCAACGCGACGGTGGGCTGGGCCGGCGCGGACAGGCCGGCGGGGGGCGGGCGGTCAGCCATCGGCGGCGTATCCGACGCCCCGGTGGGTGCGGATCACGCCGGCCGCGCCGCCCAGCTTGGCCCGGACCTGCGCCACGTGCACGTCGACGGTGCGGGTGCTGGAGTGGGCCGCGTACCCCCAGACGGCGGCCAGCAGCTCCCCCCGGGTGAAGACCCGGCCGGGCCGGGCCATCAGGTGCGCGAGCAGGTCGAACTCGGTGTAGGTGAGCTGGATCGGCTCGCCCGACACGGTCACCGTGCGCCGGGTCGGGTCGAGGGTGACCGGGCCGACCGTCCGCACCCGTTCGACGCCCTCGGGCACGCCGACCGTGCGGCGCAGCACGGCGCGGACCCGCGCCACCAGCTCGCGCGGGCTGAACGGCTTCGTCACGTAGTCGTCCGCGCCGAGCTCCAGGCCGATGATCCGATCCACCTCGTCGTCGCGCGCGGTGAGGAAGAGCACCGGCGTCCAGTCGCCGGCCTCGCGCAACCGCCGGCAGATCTCGGTGCCGGCGAGCCCAGGCAGGGCGATGTCCAGGACGCAGGCGACCGGGCGGAGCCGGCGGGCTGCGGCCAGCCCCGCCACGCCGTCGCGTTCCAGGTGTACGCCGAAACCGTCCCTGGTCAGATAGAGCCGGACCAGATCGGCGATGGCCGGCTCGTCCTCGACGACGAGGACAAGCCCGCGCTGCTGTGCGTCGACGGTCACCGGACCATGATTGCCGACCGACGCCCAACGGGGCTGTCAGGACATGTTCGAATCAGGTAAGGACCCGGTCAGTGGACCACGACGGGCCGGAGCGCCGGGCCCCGGGAGGCCGCCGGCGCGTCGCCGATGGTGGCCACGACCCGCTCGCGGGGGATGCGCCGCCGGGCGCGGAACGCGTGGTGCAGCAGCGCGTCGAGCTGCCACACCTGTCTCGGGTGCTGGGTGCGGATGACGAACCGTTCCCGCACGCCGTCGATGGCAGTGGCGGCCAACTCGACCGCCGACTGCCGGGGGTCGGCGCTCCAGGTGACGTCGCTGAGCTCGCGCAGCTCGGCGTTGAGGTGCAGGCGGAGCCGGTGCAGCACCCGCGTCTGCCGGGTGATCACGAGCCGACGGTCGGTGAGCAGCAGCAGATACTCGCCGGCCGCCCGGTTCGGCCGGGTGCACCGGGCGACCAGGACGGTGGCGTCACCGGCGCCGACGCAGCGGCGGAAGACCGGCACGTGCCGGCTGACGGCCTGCGCGGCCAGCCCGGTCTCGGCGGCGGCCGGGAGGAACGTTCGGGAGAAGACGTCCATGACGTGACCAACGACGCCCACCCGGTGCGTGATATGGGCAACGGCCAATCTACGGAACTTCCACCGGAAAGGAAGGGCCCCTTGTTAACGCATCCGGTAGAGAAGGGTCCCCTCCTCACAAACGTCCGGCAGCGGGTTTCGGCAGCGGGTGCAGGGCTTGGCCGTGCGGCCCGGCCCAGGCGACCGGCACCCCGTCGAGGCAGAGCAGGAAGCGGGTCGTGTCGTCCGGTGGGGCTGCGGCGGCGATCCCCGGCAGCACGCCGGGCGCCTCGTTGGCGATCCAGTGCCCGGGCAACCCGGTGACCGTGCGGACGAACCGGGCCCGCGCGTCCGCCGGCACGTACGCGAGCACGGCGCTGTGGAACACCACGAGGGTGGCGTCCGGCGGCGCGGCGGCGGCCAGGGCCGGCAGGTCGGTGAGCAGGTCACCCCGACGCAGCAGGGGCGGGTCGGCGCGGACGATCCGGGCCGCCGCCGCCAACCGCGCCCGCCGCTCGTGCTGCTCGGGCCAGACCAGGGCGGTGAGCCAGCCCAGGTCGTCGGCGTCGGTGACGTCCAGCGGGTTCAGGTCGAGCCCGGCCCGCCACACCACCTGCGGCACCCTCCCGGGCAGCGCGCCGCCGCCCCGGACCGCGCAGGCTAGCTCCACCGGGCTCCCCGCGGGCCCGACCACGTAATCGGGTGCCCCGCAACGCCGGTAGCGGTAGCGGTAGGCGTCCGGGTAGAGGCAGAGGCCGGCGGACGCGCCGACCTCCAGCAGTGCCAGCGGCTGCGGCAGCCGGGCCAGCAGCGGCAGCAGCACCGCGCACCGGGCGGCCTCGTTGGTCTGCGTCCGCCGGGCCCGCACGGTCGCGGCCACCTCGGCCCAGTGCTCGGCCGTCCAGCGTCGGAACGCCGCCGGGTCATCGACCGGGCCA
Organism: Micromonospora sp. KC207; assembly: GCF_004348615.1. NCBI lineage: Bacteria > Bacillati > Actinomycetota > Actinomycetes > Micromonosporales > Micromonosporaceae > Micromonospora > Micromonospora sp. KC207. Next base: position 6,647 of record NZ_SMKJ01000187.1, on the reverse strand, counting down.
CCCAAGTGGCGTACGGCACCGAAGAGCAGGTTGGGCTGCCGCTTCGGCTCCGGCAGGCCGTCGAGGAGCGCGATCAGCCGGCGGTCACCGGCGACCGCGTGGGCCAGCCGCTCGTACGTGGGGGACTCGCCCCGGGCCTCGCACTTGCCGAACTCCCGGTACCACCGCGCGGTGTCCATTCCGGAGAGCCTGCCGGCGGCGGACCCACCGCGCCATGACGGCCGCCACTGTCGCGTCCGGCGGCCGTCAGAGCCGGTCGGGCTCGAACAGTTCGCCGAGCCAGCCGGGGACCGCGGCGGCGTACTCGGCGCGGGTCGGGTCCGGCGTGCACAGCGCACGCCGCCAGGACAGCGCCCGGCCGACCTTGGCCACCGTGACCGCGAGGCCGGCCATCTCCCGCAGGTCGGCGCGGTCGTACCGGTCGGTCCACGGTTCGAGGTACGCGTCGCGCAGCCGCAGCAGCACCGGGTCGCCGTCGGGCAGCTCGAAGGGGTGCGCCACGGAGTTCAGCGTCACCAGCAGCGTCCCGAACGGGTGGGCGACGGAGGCGTCCCCCCAGTCGAAGAAGCGGTGGTCTGCGGCGAACACGTTGCCGTCGTGCAGATCGTCGTGCTGCACGCTGGCCGGCACCCCGGTCGCGGCGAGCCGGCGGCAGCGCTCGGCGTTCCCAGACGGCCGGTTCCCGGTGCCGGGCGAGCGCGTCGCGCAGCGTCTCGCCGCCGTCGGGCAGCAGCGACCAGCCCAGGTCGGCATCGACCGCCACCGGTTCGGGCACCCGGCCGGGGGCGATCCGGGCCAGCACGCCGAGCAGCCCGGCCTCGAAGCGGGTGCCGGCGTTGTTGGCCTTGAACCAGTACGGGCCAGCGTCGGTGGGCACCCGCCACACCAGCGACCAGGGGCGGACGCGGGCCTTCGCCGGCCCGGTGACCCGGCGGCCGGCCCGGCCGAGCCACCCGGCGACCCAGTCGTGGGCGTGGGCCTGCCAGTGCGGGTCGGACCAGTCGACGGGTGGTAGCGAGGAGCCGGTCACGCTGGGCAGGATAGGCAGCCGCGCGGCGCTGAGCGAGGAGTTTCCGCGCCGCTGAGGTGGTCGAGCTGCCTGCGGGACCGCCGCGCCTGGTCAGAGCAGTTCGACGATGGTGGCGTTGGCCATCCCGCCGCCCTCGCACATGGTCTGGAGGCCGTAGCGGATGCCGTTGTCGCGCATGTGTTGGAGCATCGTGGTCATGATCCGGGCCCCGGACGCGCCGAGCGGGTGGCCCAGGGCGATCGCGCCGCCGCGCGGGTTCAGCCGCTCCGGGTCCGCCTCCGTCTCGGCCAGCCAGGCCAGCGGCACCGGAGCGAACGCCTCGTTCACCTCGTACACCCCGATCTCCTCGATGCCCAGCCCCGCGCGGCGCAGGGCCTTCGCGGTGGCCGGAATGGGGGCGGTGAGCATGGTGACCGGGTCGTCGGCGGCGACCACGGCGGTGTGCACCCGGGCCAGCGGGCGCAGGCCGTGGCGGCTGGCCCACTCGGAAGTGGTGACCGCGAGCGCGGCGGCGCCGTCGGAGATCTGGGACGCCGAGCCGGCGGTGACCACGCCGTCGGCGCGGAAGGGGGTCTTCAGGCCGCCCAGCTTCGCCAGCGAGGTGTCCCGGCGGATGCCCTCGTCGGCGGCGAACTTGCCGCCGTCGGCAAGGACCACCGGGGCCAGCTCCGGGTCGAACGCCCCGGCGTCCTGGGCGGCGGCGGCCTTGACGTGGCTGGCGAGGGCGAACTCGTCGAGCTGGGCGCGGGAGAAGCGCCAGCGGGCGGCGATCAGCTCGGCGCCGACGCCCTGGCTGAACGGCAGCGGGTCGTCGTCGGCGAAGCCCTCGACGCCCCGGTAGCGGTCGCGGACCTGGTCGCTGAACGGCATGCCGCCGCCGACGCTGGAGCCCATCGGCACCCGGGTCATCGACTCGACGCCGCCCGCGACCACCAGGTCGGCCTGACCGGACAGCACGGTCGCGGCGGCGAAGTGCAGCGCCTGCTGGCTGGACCCGCACTGTCGGTCCAGCGTGGTGCCGGGCACCGACTCGGGCCAGCCGGCGGCGAGGACGGCGTTGCGGGCGACGTTCCACGACTGCTCGCCGACCTGGGACACGCAGCCCCAGATCACGTCGTCGACCTGCCCGGGGTCGATCCCGGTGCGCTCGGCGAGGGCGCGGAGCACGTGCGCCGAGAGGTCGACCGGGTGCACGGCGGCGAGGTTGCCCTCGCGTCGCCCGACCGGGGTGCGTACCGCACCGACGATGACCGCGTCACTCATGTTTACTCCCCGGTAACCTGGCTGCCCCGATACTACGTCCTCCGCCGTTCGGCCGCCCCCCGCGACGTTGGGCCGACCGGGGGCGGACGCGGCTGGCATCCTGGTGGGATGGAGTCGGCAGGGACCTCCGAAGCGTCGCCGGCCCGGCAGTGGCGGGTGCCGCCGGTCCTGCCGGCGGTGAAGCTGGTGGGCGCGGCGGCGCTGGTCGGGCTCGGGCTGTTGTTCGCCGACGGCGACCGGGTGCGGCTGGTGCTCGCCGGGGTGGTGGCCGCCGGGCTGGCCGGCTGGGCGCTGCGGGACCTGCTGGCCCCGGTGCGGCTCGCGGTCGACCCGGCGGGGATCACGGTGGTCCGCGGCTTCGCGGGCCGGCGGCGGCTCGACTGGGCGGCCATCGAGGCGATCACGGTGGACCGGCGGCCCCGGCTGGGCCTGTCCACGGAGGTCCTGGAGATCGACGCGGGCGAGTCGCTGCACCTGTTCGGCCGGTACGACCTGGACGCCCCGCCCGGCGGGGTGGCCGATGCGCTGCGCGCCGCCCGCCCCTGCTCGACCGGGCCGGACCGGGCTAGCCGGTCAGCATGAGGGTGCGGACGACCGCCAGGGCGAGCAGCGCCACCAGCAGGACGGTCGCGCCGGCGGCCTGGAACAGCGTCCGCCGGGACCGGGGGGCGTACGCCAGCATCAGCGCCATGGCCCCGCCGGTCACCAGGCCGCCGAGGTGGCCCGGGATGGAGATGCCCGGGACGGTCAGGGTGAAGACCAGGTTGATCACCAGGACCGGCAGCACCGAGGAGATGTCCCGTCCCATCCGGCGTTCGATCACGATCAGCGCGGCGAAGAGGCCGAAGATCGCGGTGGACGCACCGGCCGTGGTGGCGTTCTCGGCGCTGAACAGGTAGGCGGCCACGTTCCCGCCGAAGCCGGCGATCAGGTAGAGGGCGAGGAACCGCAGCGGGCCGAGGTTGGCCTCCAGCGACCGGCCGAGCACCCACAGTGCCCACATGTTCAGCAGCAGGTGCACCACGCCGTAGTGCAGGAACATCGCGGTGACCAGGCGGTACCACTCGCCCTGGACGATGCCGTGCACGCTGCCGTCGGGGAACAGGGCCTGGCCGAGCACCGAGCCCCAGTCGGTGAGCGGGGTGCTGCCGCCCATCAGGCCGCCGAAGCCGGAGCCGCCGGCGACCGCGTCGCCGCCCCGGTCGGAGGCGATGGACAGGAGCATGAGCAGCACGTTGAGCGCGATGAGCGCCTTGGTGACGTAGCCGAGGCGGCCGACGGCACCGCCACCGAAGGCGGTACGCGCCGGCCGCACGCTACGGCGTCCCTCGTCCACGCACTCCGGGCACTGGTGCCCGACCGAGGCGTCCCGCATGCAGTCGGGGCAGATCGGCCGGTCGCAGCGGCTGCAGCGGACGTACGTCTCCCGGCCGGGGTGCCGGTAGCAGACCGGGGTGGTCGGCGGGGACTCACTCACGGCCGCTGCCTCCCGGTGCCGCGGGGCGCTCAGTCATGCGAGCAAAGGTACCTCGCCGAGCCGGTCAGGCCGGGACGCGCTCGATCTCGACGCGCTCGATGACCACGTCCTGAAGGGGACGGTCGCTCGGGCCGGTGGGGGTGTTGGCGATCGAGTCGACGATCTTCGCCGACGCCTCGTCGGCCACCTGACCGAAGATGGTGTGCCGGTTGTTCAGGTGCGGGGTCGGGCCGACGGTGATGAAGAACTGCGAGCCGTTGGTGCCCGGCCCGGCGTTCGCCATGGCCAGCAGGTACGGCCGGTCGAAGCGCAGCTCGGGGTGAAACTCGTCACCGAACTTGTAGCCCGGGCCGCCGCGACCGGTGCCGGTCGGGTCACCCATCTGGATCATGAAGCCGCTGATCACCCGGTGCGAGATCGTGCCGTCGTAGTACGGCCCGTTGCCCGGCTGACCCGTACGCGGGTCGGTGTACTCCTTGTTGCCCTCGGCCAGGTCGACGAAGTTGCGGACCGTCTTCGGCGCGTGGTTGGGGAAGAGCTCCAGCCGGATCGGGCCGGCGTTGGTGTGCAAGGTGGCGTAGACAGCCTCGGCCACGGGTACTCCTCACTCGTTGGTCAGTTCCATGCGGATCCTCCCATGTGCCCGATCTGGCAGTACGGAGGCATCCGAAGGTGGAGGATGACGAAGGAACAACTCCCAGGAGGTGGGACCGTGTTTGGAATCGCCCGGCGCAAGACCCAGGGACAGCTGGCGAGGGCCGAACTGAACCAGGGCATCGGCCACCTGAGGCAAGCCGCGACGTACGCGGCCAAGGGGGCCGGCGCCACGGTCGGCCCTCGGGTCCAGGCGGCCCGGGGAGCCGTCGCGCCGACCGCCCTCGTCGTGCGGGACCGGGCGTCCAGCGGTTTCGCGTCGACGGTCGCGGCCCTCGCGCCGCTGGCCCTGGCCGTCCGCAACGCACAGGCCGAGGCGACCGGGAAGGCCGTCGCGGGGAAGAAGGCCGCCGCCGCCCGGCGGGCCGCGGAGAGCAGAAAGGTCAAGGCGAAGATCATGAAGGCGAAGCGGAAGCAGAAGAGGTCGCGCGGGACGATGGTCGGCCTGCTGGCCGCCGGCACGGTCGCCGGCCTGGCCGGCGCCATGGCAATGCGCCGCCGCCGCGAGCAGCAGGAGTGGTCCGAGTACGACCCGACCCGCACCCTGGAACCGGCCCGCGACGAGGTGGACACCCTGGTCGTGGAGACCCCCACGGCGAACGGCGCGAAGGTGACCGATTCATCCACGATGTCCAGCGGATCTCCGGTGGCGGGTGGGCCGACCGGGGCCGGGAACTCGGCGGTGGCCGGCGGCGACAGCGCCTCCACCACCCGGCCCGGCGCCCGACCGGTCGTTCACCCCACCGACCGGGTCCCCTCGGTCGCCGAGGGCGCCCGGGACGTCTCCGGCCGCCCGGCCGACGACCTCGACAAGGCGCTCGGCAAGGGGAACAAGGCCGGGTCCGCCGGCCGTCGCTGACCTCGCGCCATCGCGGCCACGGCGCGGCGACGACCCCCGTCGTCCCGCGCCGTCAGCGTGCCCGGGTGACCGTGCGGCGACGGCCGCCAGGTGCCAGCCGTTGCGGCGGAGCGGTCAGGGCCAGCCGCTACGGCGGAGCCGTCAGAGCCAGCCGTTGCGGCGGAACCAGCGGTACAGGGCCAGCGAGATGGCCAGCATCAGGGCGAGCACGACCGGATAGCCGTACATCATCTTCAGTTCCGGCATGTTCTCGAAGTTCATGCCGTAGATGCCGGCGATCGCGGTCCAGACCGCCGCGATGCCGGCCCAGGCCGCGATCTTGCGCATGTCGTTGTTCTGGTCGACCGTGACCTGGGCCAGCCGCGCCTGGAGGATCGAGTTGAGCAGGTCGTCGTACGAGTTGACCTGTTCGACGGTGCGGCTGAGATGGTCCTGCACGTCCCGGAAGTAGCGCCGCACCTCCTGCGGGATCTCCCGGCTGACCTGAGCGGTGAGGGTCAGCAGCGGGCGTTGCAGCGGCACCACCGCCCGCTTGAACTCGACCAGTTCCCGCTTCATCTGGTAGACCCGCTGGATACGCCCGGTGCTCTGCCGGTCGAACACGTCGGCCTCCAGCACGTCCAGGTCGTCCTCCAGCCGGTCGGCCACCTCCAGGTAGAGGTCGACCACCCGGTCGGTGATCGCGTACGCGACCGCCCAGGGGCCGTGCGCCAGCAGTTCGTGCTTGGCCTCCAGGCCGGCGCGGACCGGGGCGAGCCGGCAGGCGTCGCCGTGCCGGACGCTGATCACGAAGTTCGGGCCGATGAAGAGCATCACCTGGCCGGTCTCGACGACCTCCGAGTTCTCGGTCAGCTCGTCGTGCTCGCAGTACCGGGCGGTACGCAGCACCAGGAAGCTGACCTCGCCGAAGCGTTCCAGCTTGGGCCGCTGCTGGGCCTTCACGGCGTCCTCGACGGCCAGCTCGTGCAGGCCGAAGGTGTCGGCGATCGCGGTCATCTCGGCCAGCTCGGGCTCGTGCAGGCCGATCCAGACGAACCCGCGCTCGCGGCGGGCGGCGGCCAGCGCCTGCGCGTAGTGCCAGTCCCCGGGCTGCCGCCGGCCGTCGACGTAGAGGGCGGAGTCCATGACCGCGCTGCGGCCGGTGCCGGTGCCGCGCGGCGTGGGGGCGCGTTGGCTGCCGTCGGCGTTGAGGATCCTGGTCATCGCCCGCACCGGGGCCCAGGCCCTGGGCTTGATCGCCCGCCCCCCGGTTGGCGACGTGGCCTCGCTCCGCTCCGCCCGGTCCGACATGGCGACCCCCTCCCCACGCTGCCGCGACCGCCGACGCCGCCGCGGGTAGCAGGGTACGCCCGCCAGACCTGGGC
>NZ_SMKJ01000186.1:0-14253 GCF_004348615.1 Micromonospora sp. KC207 | reverse complement strand
GTGGAGCGCGGCCTGCTGGTCAGCGACCTGTGGTACACCCGGGTGCTCGACACGAAGAGCCTGGTGATCACGGGGCTGACCCGTAACGGGGTCTGGCTGGTGGAGGGCGGGGTGCCGGTGCGGGCGGTGCGGGACCTCCGCTTCACCGAGTCGTATCCCCGGGCGCTCGGCCCCGGGGCCGTGGTCGGGATCGGCCGCCGGGCGGTCCGGCAGCCGGATCGGGTCGACGGCGTCTGGTGGGACGCCCCGGCGCTGCGGCTGGCGGCCTGGAACTTCACCGGCGGGGCCTCCGGCTGACCCGGGCGGATGAACCCTCGCCGGTTCTGCGGGCGGCCGGGGAGTGAGCTTCTTAACATCCAACGTCGATCGTGTTGCGGGGACTTTTCCGCAGGCCGGACACACGGGACACTCCCTTGCGCGGACGGCCCACGGAGATCGGCGTAACGTGTGTCACCTAGCTGCGCCGGTACGGCCGGTGTGGTCGTTGGTGTGCGTGGTGACGTGGCAGCGGGTACGGGGTCGCCGGTCCGCGTGCCGACCGGAACAACTGCCGCCCGTGAGGGCCCCGTCAGGGAGACGACCGAATGACTTCAACGGCAACGAGGCCGCGTGGGGCGCGAGCGCGCGCCGCCATAGCGGCGAAGACGTTGCGGACGGACCGGTGGTGGTTCGCTCCGCTGATCACCGTCATCGGGCTCAGCGCCTGGGTCGCGTACGCGACGGTCCGGGTCTTCATGCACAAGTGGTACTGGGTCGAGCAGTACCACTACCTGACCCCGTTCTACTCGCCCTGCGTCACCGACCGGTGCGTCGAGGGGGCCGCCCACTTCGGCCGCTTCCTGCCCGGCTGGTGGATCGTCCCGGACGCGGCGCTGACGCTGCCGTTCCTGCTGCTGTTCCGGCTGACCTGCTACTACTACCGCAAGGCGTACTACCGGTCGTTCTGGCTGTCGCCGCCGGCCTGCGCCGTGCCGGACAAGCACGACAGCTACTCGGGGGAGACGCGCTTCCCGCTGCTGGGCCAGAACCTGCACCGGTACTTCTTCTACGCCGCCGCGATCATCTCGCTGATCAACACCTGGGACGCGATCCTGGCCTTCCACTCGCCGGAGGGCTTCGGCTTCGGGCTGGGCAACATCGTCCTGCTGGTGAACGTGGTCATGCTGTGGGCGTACACGATCTCCTGCCACTCGTGCCGGCACATCATCGGCGGGCGGCTCAAGCACTTCTCCAAGCACCCGGTGCGGTACAAGGCCTGGACCGGCGTGTCCTGGCTGAACGTACGGCACATGCAGCTCGCCTGGATCACCCTCGGCACCCTGGCCCTGACCGACTTCTACGTCATGGCGATCTCGGCCGGCTGGTTCGACGACCTGCGGTTCATCAACTAGAGGGCCTGACATGACGACCACGAATCGCATCGAACGACACCACTACGACGTCGTCGTGATCGGGGCCGGCGGCGCCGGCCTGCGCGCGGCGATCGAGGCCCGGCTCGCGGGCAAGAAGACGGCGATCATCTCGAAGTCGCTGTTCGGCAAGGCGCACACCGTGATGGCCGAGGGCGGCGCGGCCGCCGCCATGGGCAACGTGAACAGCCGGGACAACTGGCAGGTGCACTTCCGCGACACCATGCGCGGCGGCAAGTTCCTCAACAACTTCCGGATGGCCGAGCTGCACGCGAAGGAGTCGCCGCAGCGGATCTGGGAGCTGGAGACGTACGGTGCGCTGTTCGACCGCACCAAGGACGGGAAGATCTCGCAGCGCAACTTCGGTGGCCACGAGTACCCCCGGCTGGCGCACGTCGGCGACCGGACCGGCCTGGAGCTGATCCGCACCCTCCAGCAGAAGATCGTCTCCCTCCAGCAGGAGGACAAGGCCGAGTTCGGCTCGTACGACGCCCGGATCAAGGTGTTCGCCGAGACCACGATCACCGAGCTGCTGCTCGACGGCGAGAAGGTCGCCGGGGCGTTCGGCTACTACCGGGAGTCCGGGGAGTTCATCCTCTTCGAGGCCCCGGCCGTGGTGCTCGCCACCGGCGGCGTCGGCCGGTCGTACAAGGTCACGTCGAACTCCTGGGAGTACACCGGCGACGGCCACGCGCTGGCCCTGCGCGCCGGCGCGACGCTGATCAACATGGAGTTCCTCCAGTTCCACCCGACCGGCATGGTCTGGCCGCCCTCGGTGAAGGGCATCCTGGTCACCGAGTCGGTGCGCGGCGACGGCGGCGTGCTGAAGAACTCCGACGGCAAGCGGTTCATGTTCGACTACGTCCCCGACGTGTTCCGCAAGCAGTACGCGGACAACGAGGCCGAGGCGGACCGCTGGTACTCCGACCCGGACAACAACCGGCGTCCGCCGGAGCTGCTGCCCCGCGACGAGGTCGCCCGCGCGATCAACAGCGAGGTCAAGGCCGGTCGGGGTACGCCGGCCGGCGGCGTCTACCTGGACATCGCGTCCCGGCTGCCGGCCGAGGAGATCCGCCGCCGCCTGCCGTCGATGTACCACCAGTTCAAGGAGCTGGCCGACGTCGACATCACCAAGGAGCCGATGGAGGTCGGGCCGACCTGTCACTACGTGATGGGCGGCGTCGAGGTGGACCCGGACTCCGGTGCCGCGTACGGCACGGTGCGCGGGCTGTTCGCCGCCGGTGAGGTGTCCGGCGGCATGCACGGCTCCAATCGACTCGGCGGCAACTCGCTGTCGGACCTGCTGGTCTTCGGCAAGCGGGCGGGCGGCCACGCGGCGTCGTACGCCGATCAGTTGACCTCGCGCCCGAAGGTGTCGATCGGCGCGGTGGAGGCCGCCGTGGAGACGGCGCTCGCGCCGTTGCAGCGGGACACCGGGGAGAACCCGTACCAGCTCCAGCAGGACCTCCAGGCGGTGATGGGCGACTTAGTAGGAATCATCCGCCGGGAGGGCGAGCTGGCCGATGCCCTGCACCGGCTTGCCGAGCTGCGCGAGCGGGTGGCGAAGGTCAGCGCGGCCGGCGGGCGGCGCTACAACCCGGGCTGGCACCTCGCGCTGGACCTGCGCAACATGCTGGTGGTGTCGGAGTGCACCGCGAAGGCGGCGCTGGAGCGGCAGGAGTCGCGCGGCGGCCACACCCGGGAGGACTTCCCGGCGATGGACCCGAAGTGGCGTCGGGTGAACCTGGTCTGCGCGCTGGACGGCGACACCGTGCGGCTGACCCACAAGCCGCTGCCGAGGATCCGCGCCGAGCTGATCGCCCTGTTCGACCGTGCCGAACTGGCCAAGTACCTGACCGACGAGGAGCTCGCGGACTTCGACGCCCTCGCTGAGGAGGCGGGCAAGTAATGGGAACCAAGCGTCACTTCAGGATTTGGCGGGGCGACGAGAGCGGCGGCGACCTGCAGGACTACCAGGTCGAGGTCAACGAGGGCGAGGTGGTCCTCGACGTCATCCACCGGCTCCAGGCCACCGACGCGCCGGACCTGGCCTGCCGATGGAACTGCAAGGCCGGCAAGTGCGGCTCCTGCTCGATGGAGATCAACGGGATGCCCAAACTGGGCTGCATGACCCGGATGTCGACGTTCGAGGAGGCCGAGACCGTCACGGTCACCCCGCTGCGCACGTTCCCGGTCATCCGGGACCTGGTCACCGACGTCTCGTTCAACTACGAGAAGGCGCGGGAGACGCCGGCGTTCGCGCCGCCGGCCGGGGTGGCCCCGGGCGAGTACCGGATGCAGCAGGTGGACGTCGAGCGCTCGCAGGAGTTCCGCAAGTGCATCGAGTGCTTCCTGTGCCAGAACGTCTGCCACGTGGTCCGCGACCACGAGGAGAACAAGCAGGCGTTTTCCGGCCCCCGGTACTTCATCCGGGCCGCCGAGCTGGACATGCACCCCCTCGACGCGAAGACCGACCGCAAGGAGTACGCGCAGGCGGAGCAGGGGCTCGGCTTCTGCAACATCACCAAGTGCTGCACCGAGGTCTGCCCCGAACACATCAAGATCACGGACAACGCGATCATCCCCATGAAGGAACGGGTCGTCGACCGCAGGTACGATCCCCTGGTATGGCTCGGTAGCAAGATCTTCCGGAGGGGTCAGGTGCCTCAGACCAGCGTGACCAGCGCCTCGCACAGCGGTGCCGTACACTCCCACGCCGCCCCGGGCGGGGTCCACTCGCACGCGGGCGGCTCCCACGACCCCGCCACCGAGGCCCAGGCCCAGGCCGGTGTCAACTGGCACCGCGAGGTGCCGAAGCCGACCGCCCCGGCCGTGGACGACAACGGCAAGCTCCCGCTGACGGAGCTCACCTTCGACCGGGCCGCCGCACCGTCGCCGTTCGGCGACGACGTGCAGTTCCCGCTGCCCCCGGAGCACCTGAACTTCGCCCACCCGGAGCAGGACAAGCACTGACCACGACAGCGCCGACGGGGGTTGGCGGCACCTGCCGCCGGCCCCCGTCGGCGTTTCACCCCTGCGCAGGTGCCCCTGCGCGATATGTCTCTGCACGGCGTGTCTTTGCGCGGTACGTCTCTGCGCGTCATGTCCTGTTGCGCACCCTTTGGCCTGTCCTGTGGCGTGCCACCGCCAGGCGGCTCAGTCGGCGAGGAGCAGGGGGCGCAGGGCCGCGACGATGGGCGCGTCGGCGGGGAGCCAGGTGACGGTGTCCAGCTCGGCGGCGGAGAGCCATCGCAGCGCGGAGTGCTCCAGGGCCTTCGGCCGGTCGCCGTGCAGCAGGCGGGCCGCGTACACCTTCAGCACCGAGCGGCCGTGGGCCATCCGCACGTTGCGGCCGACCCGGTCGCCGATCTCCACGCGTACGGCCAACTCCTCGGCGCACTCGCGGACCAGGGCGGCGGTTTCGCTCTCCCCCGGCTCCACCTTGCCGCCGGGGAACTCCCACATCCCGGCGACCTCCGGCGGGGCGGACCGGGCGCAGGCGAGCACCCGCCCGTCCGCGATGATCGCCGCGCCGACGACCACCTTTGGATCCCGTCGCTCGGTCTGTTCACTTTCGCTAGCCCGTTCGGTCTGCACAGGCTCCCAGCGTGCCAGATCAATAGGCGGTTTGGGTACCGTGGCCGACCGCTAGGCCAGTAGAAGTAGGAAGTGTGGGCGTGGACACACCCTCGGTCGGAAGACAGACTGGGGGTACCGACATAGACACGGGACGGCGACGATTTGGCCACAAGCCGGCAACGGCGCCTGGGAGGTGCGGTGATGCGTGTGCTGTTCAGGGGCCGGGCGAAGCACGACTACCTGAGCGACGCGTTGACCCTACTGACCGGGTGGACCCGCGAGGGCGAGCAGATCCGGCGCACGCTGGTGATCGACGACACCCAGCACGCGGCCCTCACCGAACGGGTCAAGGTGGTCGCCGACGCCCTGCACCTACGCCCTGAGATCAGCCGCCGTGACGACCGGACGCAGATCCGGGTAGGGCACGGCGACGGTGAGCCGCTGAGTGAGGGCGAGGTCCTGCTGGCCGCCCGCATCGAGGACGCGTACCGGGCCGTCACCGGCGCCTGACCGGTCACCTGTTTGGCGCGTCCGCCTACCGTGGGGTCATGGCGAATGCGACATACGACCGCAAGGAGCAGTTCCAGCAGATCCAGAGCGGCCTGCTCACCGGCGAGCAGATCATCGCCGTCTACGACGCCGTGGGCACCGGCACCGGGTTCATCGGCCTCACCGACCGGCGGGTGATCATCCAGGACCGGTCCTTCGTCGGCAAGCGGTACGCGATCACCAGCATTCCGTACTCGAAGATCACCAGCGTGAGCGTGGTGAGCAACAAGTCGTGGGGCGGGGAGTTCTTCTCCACCGGCTCGATCGCCATCCACGTCGGCACGCACACCTACGAGGTCGAGTTCCGGGGCGCGCAGAAGAGCCACCACGTGCACAACGTGATCCTGCACTACATCTCCTGAGCCGCCCCGTCTCCCGGCCTGCCGCGTGGGGCTGCCCGGGCCACGCCTCGGCAGCCCCACGCGCTCGCTCAGCTCCAGCTCAGCTTGATCAGTTCCCAGCCGCCTTCCGGAATGTCGTCCGTCGGGTCGGTACGCAGGTTCATCGGGTTGGCCATACCGAGATAGAGGGTCTTCCCATCGGTGATCATGGTACGGAAGCCGTAGTTGAGTGGGTTGCCCATCCCCTTGGTGTCCACCGCCGTGGCGGGCTGCTGGTGCGAGTCGAACATGTACAGCTCACCGCCGTAGAGTTCCGGGTCGATCGTGATCGGATCCAACTCGTCGCTCAGCCCTTCGATCGCGCCGCTGAAGCCCATCTGCGCTGCGGTCGAGGGCAGCAGGTCCTTGGCGAGGTAGCTCCAGTCCATGGTGCCGACGAACAACCGGCCGTCGGTGACGGCCATGGTCCAGGTGTAGTTCGTGTAGATGTTGCCGAACCCCATACGCCCGAACTGCGCGCTGTAGCCGGTGGACATGTTCTCCCAGCCACCCGCGCCGCTGTTCGCCTCCGCGTTGTACACCGGCAGCTGCGGTTCTCCGTAGAGCAGGTCCACGTCCTCGATCAGATCGACTCCCCCGACGACAGGGCCGAACGCACGGCCCCGGAAGATGCTCACCGCGCGCTGGGAGTTCTCCAGCGTGTCCCGAGCGGCGTAGTCGTCCGCCGGCGGGTACAACCCGGCGACCACGCTCGTCGATTTCATCGGGACGTGCATCGTCCCCCAGTAGAGGTAGCCGTCGTACGAGACCAGCGCGCCGAGGCCGTACGTGGTGGCGATCAGCGGGTCCGGCTCGTACTGCTGGACGCTCCAGACCAGCTCCCAGCCGGCGGCGTCGTCCGTGGTCAGGCCGGGCGCTCCGTTCTTCAGCGGCGGGCTCATCCACACCCCGGCGATGGTGGGGTCGGCCTCCTCGATCGGCCTGATTCCGAGGCGTTCGAGCAACGGATCGACGATGGTGTGGGGCGGATTCGAGTTTCCATCCGCCGATCCCGGCACCAGCGAACTGCCGCCGCTCCACGCCGACCAGGTGCTGGCGAAGATCCGGCCGTCGTGCAGCGTAAGGTCGGCGACCTGAGCCGGCAGTTTACCGACCTCGATGAAGTTGAACGGGTTGGTCCGGCTCCCGGCCCAGCGCAGCATGTACCCGCCGTCCTTGCCGTTGGCGCCCACCCCCACGCCCGCGTAGAGGGCGCCGTCGGCCTCCAGGAAGTGACGGATGTTGCCGTACTTGGTGAAGTTCGCCGAGCCGAGGTAAGCGCCGGTGTCCGTGTCGAACGCGAACATGTTGACCGTCGCACCGAGGGCCGGCCCGGCGAGGATGACGACGCCCTGGCTGGTTCCCCCGGCACGCAGTCCCAACGTCCGCCTCAACCGGGACAGATCATCGGCGGACCTGTTCTTGATGACGTCCGTCTTCTCGGTGAGCGTGCCGGAGGAGAGGTCGTGGACGTACACCCGGGGTTGCCGGTGATCGCCGGTATTCGTCGGCATGGTCGGGTTCTGCACGACGATCTGACTGTGCGCGTACTCGCACACGTAGTCGTCGTACAGCCGAGGCGTCGGCTGCGCAAGGGTCGTACCGGCGACGATGCAGTTCACATTCGCCCCGGTGCCGAACCAGAGGCGATTGTTCGCCTGGGCGAGCGACCAGACGTACGCCTGGTTGACCTTGGCCTGCCCCTGCGCGCAGGGCGGCCCGGCCGGGTACGGCATCCCGACCCCGGCGAAGCACTCGTCGGGGGTGGCCTTCGCCAGCAGTTGGTGCTGGAAGGTCGGTGACGAACTCGGCAGCAGCGGCACCCCGAGCCCGACGCCGGCTGCGGACGGGACGGCGGCAAGAACCGGCAGGACACCGAGTACCACGGCGGACAGTAGACGCCATCGAGACATTCTAGGCCGATGCATCGCTACCCTCTCTTTAGATGAAATCCATTCTTAGTGATGCTTGACAATGGCTAGCTCAACGACCGCCGCGCCAACCACGGGGACGGAAGCGTGGTCTTCAGCCGCAGCAATCGACACGCGAGCATTGCCTGTCATGCATCTGGTGGCGATTCGGCACAACAGCTGTAGTGGATAGCTGGCTCTGATTTCAAGCGCCCATAGCGTACCGTCGGCGACTGCTCTTGTCAGCCGCCGAAGGAGCGGGGTCGAATACCAGGAGATTCGTTGTCGAATTCCCTCATACCGGCATCCGATCACCCGCGACGAGGCACGCCGAGTTGATCCACACCATGTCGGTGACATGGCCCGGTCGGGGCCGACCGATACCGCCACGTCGGCGTCACGCGGGCAACGACAACTGCCAAGCTCGCGGTGCCGAGGGAGTCAGGCGGGGACGGTGCCGACGCGGATGCGGTTGCCGTCGGGGTCGGTCAGCTGGAACTCGCGACCCCAGTCCCGGGCGGAAACCTCGACGCCGCCGCAGGCCGCCGCGACCGCGTCGACGTCGTCGACGTACAGGTAGAGCAGGGTGCCCGGCCGGGCGTCCCCCGCGTGCTCCGACAGGTGCACCTCGATGCCGCCGCGCGCGATGCTCACGTAGCGCGGCAGCTCGGGCGCGAACCGGTGCTCCCACTGCCTGCGGAAGCCGAGCCGGGCGTACCACCCGGCGGTGGCGTCCGCGTCGGTGACCCGCAGCACGGGTGCCAGTCGTTCCGTCATCGGCACAGTGTGCCCGCCGGGACCGACGTCGCGCCGGACCCTCAGGGCGACAACCCGCCGGTCAGGAGACGTCGCTGAAGCGGCGCAGGGTCCAGCGCGACGGCGGCCAGCCGGTGGGGTCGCCGTCGGTGGTCCACTCGGTGATCGAGGCCGGAGCCACCTCCATGTCGAACGCCCGGAACAGCGGTTGGGCGGCGAGCGCGTGGAAGGAGCCCTCGACCGTCTCGGTGTGCCCGACCAGCACGACGGTGCCGCCCCAGTGCCGGTGCGCGATGTCCATGATCGCGCGGCTGACGCGTACGACCAGCTCCGCCCAGCTCTCGTTGCCCTCCTCGAACGGCCGGAACACCCCGCCGCCCTCCACCGCGTGCTCGGTCTGGAACTGGGCGGTCGGCAGCCCGTCCGCGTACGGCGGGGTGTGCCAGGCGCACAACCCGCAGTCGGCCACCGCGCTGACGCCCAGCGCCTCGGCGATCGGCCACGCGGTTTCGACCGTCCGGCGCAGCACGGACGAGTAGACCGCCACCGGCCCGGCGACGGCAAGCTCCTCGCGGAGCCGGTCGGCCAGCCGGCGCGCCTGCTGATGGCCCGAGTCGGTCAGTCCCCGGCAGCCACCCGGGCCGCCCACGACGTCCTCGATTCTGTGCACCGACTCGCCGTGTCGGACGAAGAGGAGCCGAGTTCGCATCCCGACATCATGTCCTGCCCTGGGCCACCCTGTCGATCAAGCAGCCGAAGATGCGCACCCCGGCCCCGAGCAGGACCGGGGCGAAGAAGATCAGCGCCTCGTCGAGCAGCCCGGCCCGGATGCGCTGCCTGGCGGCCACCGCGCTGCCGCCGAAGGTGCCGTTGCCGGCGAGGATCGCGCCGACGTCGGCCGGCAGCCGCTCCACCGTCGCGTTCTCGCCTGTCGGGTTCCTGCCAGTGAGGTTGGGACGGAACCTCACTACACGTTGAAGCGGAACTCCACGACGTCGCCGTCCTGCATGACGTACTCCTTGCCCTCGATACGGACCTTGCCCGCCGCCTTCGCCGCCGCCATCGATCCGGCCGCGACCAGGTCGTCGTAGGAGACCACCTCGGCCTTGATGAAGCCGCGCTGGAAGTCGGAGTGGATGACCCCCGCGGCCTCCGGGGCGGTCGCGCCGACCGGGACCGTCCAGGCCCGCGCCTCCTTGGGCCCCGCCGTCAGGTACGTCTGGAGCCCGAGCGTGCGAAAGCCGACCCGGACGAGCTGGTCCAGCCCCGGCTCGGACTGCCCGATCGACTCCAGCAGCTCGCGGGCCTCCTCCTCGGGCAGGTCCACCAACTCGGACTCGATCTTGGCGTCCATGAAGACCGCCTCGGCCGGGGCGACCAGGGCGCGCAGCTCGTCGAGGAACTCGGCGTTGGCCAGCTCGGCCTCGTCGACGTTGAAGACGTAGAGGAACGGCTTGGTGGTGAGCAGGTGCAGCTCGCGCAGGTGCTCCAGGTCGATCTTGGCGGCGGCGGCACCGGTGTACAGGGTGGTGCCACCGTCGAGGACCTCGACGGCCTGCTTCGCGGCGGCCACGGCCGCGGCCCGGTCCTTGCGGAGCTTGGCCTCCTTCTCCAGCCGGGGCAGCGCCTTCTCCAGTGTCTGGAGGTCGGCCAGGATCAGCTCCGTGTTGATCGTCTCGATGTCGTCGGCCGGGGAGATCTTGCCGTCGACGTGCACCACGTTCGGGTCGGAGAAGGCCCGCACCACCTGGCAGATCGCGGAGGCGTCCCGGATGTTCGCCAGGAACGCATTGCCCCGGCCCTGCCCCTTCGACGCACCCCGGACCAGGCCGGCGATGTCGACGAACGACACCGGCGCGGGCAGGACCTTCTGCGAGGAGAAGATCTCGGCCAGCTTGGCCAGCCGCTCGTCCGGCAGCCCGACGACGCCGACGTTGGGCTCGATGGTGGCGAACGGGTAGTTCGCCGCGAGCACGTCGTTCTTGGTCAGCGCGTTGAACAGGGTGCTCTTGCCGACGTTGGGCAGGCCGACGATCCCGATGGTGAGGCTCACGGGCGGCCAGTCTACGCGGCCGGCACCGGCCGTCGCCGGTCAGCTCACCTCATCGGGTCAGCAGTCGTGGCTCGATCCGGGTCTCCCGCACACCGCCGTCGGCAACACGGGCGACCTCGTACGCCGCGACGCCCGCGCGGTCGGCGACCGCCTCGACCAGGCGGGTGCCCCGGTAGACCAGCCCGACGCCGTCGTCGGTGCAGTGGCTGGTCGGCAGGGTGCCGTCACCGACCAGCGCGTGCATCAGCGGTCGCCGCTGGTCCTCGCTGTCGTAGTGCACCCCGTTGCCGTACGGCAGCCAGCCCAGGCCGTCGGCGAAGCCGCGCAGCCGGGGGCCGAAGCTGTCGGTGGCACCGCCGAGGTGCCAGCAGATCGAGCCGGCGGACACCCCGGCCAGCACCACTCCGGCCTGCCAGCACTCGTGCAGGATCTCGTCGAGGCCGTGCACCCGCCACACCGCGCACAGGTTGGCGACGCTGCCGCCGCCGACCCAGATCACGTCCTGGGCGAGCAGGTGGGACCGAACGTCGTCGACGTTCGGCATCGGGAACAGCGCCAGGTGCGACGCCCGGAACCGGGTGCCGGCGAAGGCCGCGTGGACGGCGGCGATCGAGGCGTCCCGGTCGCCGACGGCCTGGCCGAGGTAGCACAGCCGGGGCTCGGGACCGGCCTGGGCCAGCTCGGCGGCCAGCGCGAAGACCGGACCGGGGCTCAGGTCGTTCGGGCCGCGTCGGCGGCTGAGGAAGCCCATGCTGGTGGCGACGATGGTCGGTTCACTGGCGGGCACGACGGTCGGTCCTCTCTGCGGCGGCTTGGGCGTCAGGGGCGGGATGCGCTGGCGGCGGCGAGTAGGTCGCGGAGCAGGTCGGCAAGCCGGTGCTGGTCCCGCGCCGGGAGGGCGTCGAGCAGACGTCGCTGCGCGGCCACCCCGGCGTCGGCGGCCTCCTCGGCCACCCGCCGGCCGGTGTCGGTGAGGGTGACCTGGAGGCCCCGCCGGTCGGCCGGGTCTGGGGCGCGACGGACCAGGCCGGCGCGCTCAAGGCGGTCGAGGCGGCCCGTCATCCCGCCCGAGGTGAGCATCAGACTGGCGGCCAGGGCCTTGGGAGCGAGCGTGTACGGGGCGCCGGCCCGGCGCAGGGCGGCCAGCACGTCGAACTCGCCCCGGCTGATGCCCCAGCCTGCGTACACCCGCTCCTGCTCGTCGCCGACCAGCCGGGCGAGGCGGTAGATCCGGCCGAAGACGGCCATCGGCTCGGGTCGCATGCCGGCCCGCTCACGCCGCCACTGCTCGACGATGACGTCGATGTCG
The DNA here is from genome assembly GCF_004348615.1 of Micromonospora sp. KC207. NCBI lineage: Bacteria > Bacillati > Actinomycetota > Actinomycetes > Micromonosporales > Micromonosporaceae > Micromonospora > Micromonospora sp. KC207. The sequence continues at coordinate 2,308 of NZ_SMKJ01000186.1, read as the reverse complement.
TCCCGCTCGGCCACCCCGGCATTGTGCCGCATCTCGCACTGGCGCAGTTCACTCGGCGATGATTGGCTTACCATTAAGCTACTTAGCGTCTAACGATTGGCTTGCCATGTCCCGCCGGACCGCCGACCTGCTGGCCACCGCCACGGCGCCCATCGCCTGGGGCACCACCTATCTGGTCACCTCCGAGCTGCTCCCGCCTGACCGACCGCTCTGGTCCGGGACGCTACGGGCGCTCCCGGCCGGCCTGCTGCTGCTCGCCCTGACCCGACGCCGCCCTCACGGCGTGTGGTGGTGGCGGGCCGCCGTGCTCGGCGCGCTCAACATCGGCGCGTTCTTCCCGCTGCTTTTCTACGCCGCGTACCGGCTGCCCGGCGGCACCGCCGCCGTGCTCGGCGCGGCGCAGCCACTGCTGGTCGCCGGGCTGGCCGGGGTCGCCCTCGGTGAGCGCCCCCGGCCACCGGTCCTGGTCGCCGCGATCGCCGCTCCCCTGGGCGTGGCCCTCGTCGTGCTCCGCCCCGACGCCGGCGCGGACCTGCTCGGCGTGGCCGCCGGGCTCACCGGCACCGCCGCGATGGCGGCCGGGCTGGTGCTGACCCGCCGCTGGGGACGCCCCGCCGGCGTCGGCACCCTCGCCGCGACGAGCTGGCAGCTCACCGCCGGGGGCCTGCTCATCGCGCCCCTCGCGGTCGCGGTCGAGGGACCGCCGCCGCCCGTCGACGGCCCGGCCCTGCTCGGGTACGCCTGGCTCGGGCTGGTCGGCACCGCCGCCGCGTACGCCCTCTGGTTCCGCGGCGCGGCGCGGCTGCCCTTGGCCCAGGTCTCGGTGCTCGGCGCGCTGAGCCCGCTGACCGCCGCCGCGCTCGGCTGGCTGGCGCTGGGCCAGGCGTTGAGCGCGACGCAGCTCGCGGGCTTCGCCCTGGCGATCGCCGCAACCGTCGTCGGCCAGCTGGACACGCCGCCTGCCGGCTATCCGCGCTCCCGGCTGCCCGCCCCGGAGAGCACGTCGGCGGCGAACTCGCGGCGGCCCGCCGGCGGCAGCCCCGTGGCCGCCGCGCGCGGCAGCGTGAACCGGTGCGCGGCGGACGGGCCGGCTGCCTCCGACTCCCCGAGCATCCAGCGCACCTCGTCGACCGTCCAGCCCAGCCCGGGGCGATCGGCGATCTCCCGCACCAGGCGCAGCCCCACCCGGGTGTCGTCGTCGTAGAACCGCATGCACCAGTGGTGCGCCCACATGCCGAGCGCCCGGAGACCGGCCGCGTCCAGGGAGTCGGCGAGCCGGCCGCAGGCGGTGTCGGCGAACGGTCGTGCCGGGTCGTCGGCGCGGTCCCGCCCGATCGCGCCGAAGGCGGCCGGTGCCACCACCCGCATCCGGTCGTAGAGACCCTGCGCCACGGCCTCGTCCAGCCGCGACCGCTCCGACCGAGGGGCTCCCCGCCCGGCCACGCTCGCCATCGCCGCACCCTTCTGGAGTTGGTGCCGGGACGCTACCGACCACTACCGACGCTTTCCCGCCCCGTTCTTCCTTCCGGCGTCAGGGATAGCTGCGGTGAGCTGCGGCGTCTGTATCTGTGACAGACAACAACGGGGAGGACGGGTGGACGAGGACGACCGGGCCCGGCTGGCCGAGTTCGTGGCCAACCGGACGCCAGCCCTGATGCGGGTCGCGTACCTGCTCACCGGGGACCGGCACACCGCCGAGGACCTGTTCCAGTCGGCGCTGGCCAAGACGATCCCGAGGTGGCGTGAGCTGCGCCACGCCGATCCGGAGGGCTATCTGCGCACGGTCATGTACCGGGAGCAGGTGAGCTGGTGGCGTCGGCTGCGTCGACACCGGGAGACGTCGCTCACCGGGGCCAACGAACGGGCCGGTCCCGACCCGAGCGGCGGCGCCGACGTACGGCTGGCGATGCGGGCCGCGCTGCGTGCGCTGCCGAAGGCCCAGCGCACGGTCGTGGTCCTGCGGTACTACGAGGACCTGACCGAGAACCAGGTGGCCGCCGCGCTGGGCTGGCCGGTCGGCACCGTGCGCAGCCGCACCAATCGGGCCGTGGCCCGGTTGCGGCAGCTCCTGCCGGACATCGAGCTCCTGGAGGTACGGCCGTGACCACGCCCCTCGAGAACCTCATCCGCGACACCCTCTCCGACCTCGCCGAGGAGGCACCGACAGTGCAAGACCAGTTGACCCGGGCGGAACGCCGGGCCCGGACCCGACGCCGCGCCACCATGGCGACAAGCGCGCTGGGCGCCCTCGCCGCCGTGCTGATCGGCGCCCCGATCGCGATGGCCACCAGCGGCGGCGGGGACGCCC
>NZ_SMKJ01000185.1:0-14282 GCF_004348615.1 Micromonospora sp. KC207 | reverse complement strand
CCGTCACACGGCACCTGCTCGCTGCGCCCGTCCCAGCGGGCCAACCCATCGATGATCGCCAACGGGGTCAACGTCAACGACACCAGTGTCGCCACCCGCTCACCCACCCGCAGCCCCAACGGCGACCGCCGACCCGTCTCCTCCACGGTGCCGATGAGCATCCCGCCCGACCCGGTCACCGGGTTCTGCATCTTCCCGCGCGTCGAGACGATCTCCAGCACCTCGGCGCGGACCTTCTCCCCGTCCCCACCGTGCTTCTCGCACAACTGCCGGAAACTCGCCGCGTCCAGATTCAGCCGCTCCACCCGGATCCGCACCTCGTTCGGCGCGATCCGCGCACTCGCGTCCAGCCGCCACGCCGCCTGCGGCAGCACCCCCGCCGGTTCGACAACGCGGTGCAGGCCCACCGGTGACGTCACGCCGACCTCCCCTGTCCAGCCGCGCGAAGCCCCGGACGGGACTCGCATCGCGGGAAAACTTACGGCAGACTAATTTCTTCACCGGATATTTTCCAGTAGCCTACGGGCCGCTGGTCATCCGAACAACGCACCTGGAGGGGCCGTGACCCAGACCCAACCGGTTGAGACCATCCCTCGACCCCGTCACGCCCCGGTCGCCGCACCGACCGCCGGGCAGCCCTACGAATACCGTCGCAGCCCCCTGGTCGAACCGGACTGGACCCGCTTCCCCGGCTGGCGCCACGTCACCCGCGAACAGTGGGAGAGCGCCCAGTGGCAGCGCGTCAACTGCATCAAGAACATCAAGCAGCTACGCGCCGTCCTCGGCGACACCGTCGACGAGTCCCTCTACACCGACCTCGCCGCCGACCAGGATGCCCACGCCACCATGTCCATGCTCGTGCCACCCCAGATGATCAACACCATGGTGCCGCACGCGCCACCGACCACCGAGGCGCTCCTCGCCGACCCGATCCGCCGCTACATGATCCCCGTCGCCTCCGACCGGCGCACCGACTGGCCCTCCCACCCCTACGCCAGCCGCGACTCCCTGCACGAGCACGACATGTGGGTCGCCGAGGGTCTCACCCACCGCTACCCGACCAAGGTTCTCGCCGAACTGCTCTCCACCTGCCCCCAGTACTGCGGGCACTGCACCCGGATGGACCTCGTCGGCAACTCCACCCCCGCCGTCGACAAGCTCAAGCTCACTCTCAAGCCCGTCGACCGGTACGACGCCCACATCGCCTACCTCAAGGCCCACCCGGGCGTCCGCGACGTCGTCGTCTCCGGCGGCGACGTCGCCAACGTCCCGTGGCGCAACCTCGAGTCGTACCTGATGCGGCTGCTGGAGATCGAAACCATCCGCGACGTCCGGCTCGCCACCAAGGCCCTCATGGGCCTACCCCAGCACTGGCTGCAGCCCGACGTCGTCGAGGGCCTGGAGCGGGTCGCCCGTACCGCCGCCCGACGCGGCGTCAACCTGGCCATCCACACCCACGTCAACCACCGGCAGTCCATCACCCCGCTCGTCGCGAAGGCCGCCCAGACCGCCCTCGACGTCGGCGTACGCGACGTACGCAACCAGGGCGTGCTCATGCGCGGCGTCAACGCCACCGCCCCCGACCTGCTCGACCTCTGCTTCGCCCTTCAGGGAGAAGCAGGGATCCTGCCGTACTACTTCTACATGTGCGACATGATCCCCAACGCCGAGCACTGGCGGGTCCCGGTCTGGCACGCCCAGCAGCTCCAGCACGACATCATGGGCTACCTGCCGGGCTACGCCACCCCGAGGATCGTCTGCGACGTGCCCTTCGTGGGCAAGCGCTGGGTGCACATGCTCACCGACTACGACCGCGAGCGCGGCATCTCCTACTGGACGAAGAACTACCGCACCTCCATCGAGTCGGCCGACCTGGAGGCGCTCAACAAGCGCTACGCCTACTACGACCCGATCGACAGCCTGCCCGCCGCAGGCCAGCAGTGGTGGCACGACCACCGCGACGACTGAACCGCGTCAAGACCCGTTCACGGGCCCCGGCTGACGCCGGGGCCCGTGCTTTTTGGTCGATGCCTGCACCGGGTCACACCCCCTACGGCATCCTAGGACACCAGGGGTGGAGAGGTGGGTGCTTCGTGGGAAACCTTCAACCCGGGTGGGTCGAATGAAGAGTCTCGACATCGATGGGTGTGACCGGATAACGTGCCGTCATCCCTGATCACCGACCGGGCGGACCACCGTCCGCCACCGGGAGGAGTGCCGTGGCCACGTCACCCATCGTCCGCCTGCGACGCCGAGGGCTCCTCGGCGTCCCCGCCCTCGTCGTCGCAGCCCTCACCATCACCCTCCGGCCCGCACCGGCCCGGGCCGAGACGCCCGCCGAGTGCCTCGCCGACCTGATCGAGCACTCCTGATGGCCACCGTCGGCTGGCTCGCCGACGTCCTGCGCTCCGCCGGCGTCCAGGTCGTCGAGGAGGGCGACTGGCGCAACCGGATGCGACCCGGCGACTTCGACCCCATCGGCGTGCTCTGGCACCACACCGCCGCCACCTCCAGCGCCACCAACCCCCACCCCGCCCTGGGCATCTGCATCAACGGCCGCTCCGACCTGCCCGGCCCGCTCTGCCAGGCCCTCGTCGACTATCACGGCGTGTTCCACCTCATCTCCGCAGGCCGCGCGAACCACGCCGGCACCAGCGGCGGCAGCGGCCCCATCCCCGCCGGTGACGGCAACGCCCTCATGATCGGCTGGGAGATCGACTACAACGGCGTCAGCCAGGAGATGACCGCCGCCCAGTACGCAGCGTCCCTGCGCGCCACCGCCGCCGTACTCACCCGCCTCGGCCGCGACGCCAGCCACGCCCGCGGCCACCGCGAGACCAGCACCACCGGAAAGATCGACCCGTCCTTCATCGACCTGGACGTCATGCGCGCCGAGGTCGCCGCCCGGATGAGCGGCGGCACCGCCTGGAGCACCATCGTCGACAACGCCACCGCCGGCCGCTTCACCGCCAGCGCCAACTGGCGCGTCTCCACCTACTCCGGCCAGCGCTACGGCGCCGACTACCGGTACGCCGACCCCGTCGCATCCAGCGACGTCGCCTGGTACCGGGTCAACGTCCCCGCCACCGGCACCTACCGCGTCGACGCCTGGTGGCCGGCCAACGCCGGGTACAACAACGCCACCCCGTACCTCGTCGCCACCACCACCGGCAACAAGACCGTGTACGCCGATCAGCGCGCCACCGGCGGGCAGTGGCGCGCCCTCGGCACGTTCGCCCTGCCCGCCGGAGACGCCAACCGGGTCGGCGTCAGCCGGTGGACCACCGGCACCGGCCTGGTCATCGCCGACGCGATCCGGCTCACCCGGGTCTCGTAGTCCCGCCGGCGCACCCCGGCGTCGGCCCCGCGCTTTCCCGGCCAATGATCGACGGCGGCGGGCCCGGAGGAACTTCCTCCGGGCCCGCCGCGCGGTCGGGTCACTTCGTGAACGCGTCCCGCGCGTCCCGGCCCGCGTCCTTGACGTGCTCGCCCGCCTGGCGGGCCCGCGCGTCGCTCTGCTGGGTGGCGCCCTCGGCCCGCATGCGCTCGTTGTCGGTCATGTCGCCGACCCGCTCCTTGGCAGCGCCGGCCAGCTCCTGGGCCTTGTTCTTCGCCTTGTCGGTGAAGCTCATGTCGTCGGACTCCCTCTGCTCCAGACGTTGCGGGGCGGTCCACCCCTGCGTTCCGGCTTGCCCGGGCCTTGGGTGGTGGAAACCTGGTGAGCGTGCCGCCGCACACTCCCAGAAGCAGCCTAGGACGCTAGGTCATATCGGCATCGACGTCAGCGGTCGAGTTGAAGGCGATGCCAGGTGCGGAGGACAAGGAGGCCGAACGTCAGTGGGACAAGCGGCACGAGAGCCATCTGGGATGCCGAGACGGTGCCGGGGAAGATCGTCCAGAGGGCCGGCGCCGCGAAGGGAAACCAGCCGCCCATACCCGCCACCACCAGGATCTGGGCGGCAGCGAGGATGGCGATGGCGGTCGCGATACCGGGCAGCAGGCCGCGGCCGATGGTAGCTGCCCAGCCGGCGGGCACGGCGAGGAGCGCGGTCAGCACGGTCAGCGACCACAGTCGCAGCAGCGCGATCGGTGCGGTGCCCTCGATTGGCCCCGCTCCGGTCGCGAAGCCGAGTCCTGCGACCATCAGGACGAGGAGGGTGGCGACCCCGACGGACCACAGCAGGTAGACGATCAGTTTGGCCAGCGCGATCGTGGGCCGGCTCACCGGCAGCGCGAACAGTCCGGTCACGGTTCCGTCTGCGAACTCGCGACCGAACAACCAGCTGAGAACCACGCCGAAGGCGAGCAGTCCGCCGGCGGCCGTGATCTGGCTGGCCGTGCCGAGCAGGCTGGTCCAGCCGCCCTGGGTGGCGGACGGGCCGAGCTTTGCCATGAGTTGCTCGTTGCCGCCGGCGGCGGCGAGGGTGGTTGCGCCGGCCAGGACGGCAATGCCCACGAGCAGCAGGATCGTCGTGCTCGTCATAACTCGTGCGGACGTGGCCTTGCGTGCTTCGACCGCCAGCGCGGCGCGCAGCGTCGTGGTTGTCATGCCGCTGTCCGTTCGTCGTCGGAGCGTACGAGGGCGAAGAACTCACGTTCGATGTCGACACCGTGCGGATTGAGGGCACCGATGGTGCGACCCGCGTTGATGACGGTGATGCGGTCGGCGACACGGGCGACTTCGTCGAGATGGTGGCTGGACACGAGCACGCCGGCCCCGGCCGCCGCCCGCCGAACGAGCGCCTCGCGAAGCGAGATGACGCCTGCCGGATCGAGTGCGTTCGTCGGCTCGTCCAGCACGATGATGTCCGGATCGTGCTGGAGCGCGGCGGCGAGGCCAAGGCGTTGGCGGCTCCCCGACGACATTCGCCGGGCCCGGATGGCGGCGTACGGGTGCAGGTTGAGCTCGGTCAGCACACGCTCCACCATCGGTGCCGCCGCCGAGGCCGGTACGCCGTGCAGGCGGGCGGCCAGCATCAGGTTGGCCCGACCGGTGAGTTCGCCATACGCGAGCGGGGTTTCGATGAGGTGACCGAGCCGCGACCAGGGCGCCGAGCCGAGGGGGCGGCCATCGAGAAGCACCGTTCCCGACTCCGGCCGCAGCATGCCGAGCAGCAGGCGCATGAGGGTGGACTTGCCCGCGCCGTTCAGTCCGACCAGCGCGTGGATCTCGCCCGCGCCGACGTCCAGGTCGACCCCGCGGACGCCGACTCCGCCGTCGAACGTGCGGGTCAGGCCGTGAAGCCGGATGCGCGCCTCAGCCATGCCGTGCCTCCAGCGTGTCCAGCGCGGTGGCGATCACGTCGCCAAGTCGCGCGTCGTCGTGCTGCGACCATTCGAGCAGTGCGGCGGTGACGGCCGCGAACACCGCGACGGCGGCCACCCGGGCCGGCAGGGCGGCGGTGCCGTCGGTGACGAGTTGCTCGGTGACAAGCCGCTCGGTGTCCTCGTTGTTGCGGATGGCGGCGGCGCGCAGCGCCGGGGAGCCGGCCGTGATCCGGACCCGTCGGCGGACGATCTCGCTTGCCGGCTCGGGCAGCATCCGCCATGCCTGGCGTAGACCGTTCACCACCCGCGTCAAGGGTGGCAGCGAGCGCGGTTGTCCGGCGATGGCGGCGACGATGACCGGGTCGTACGGGTCGTCGAGAACAAGCAGCTCCTTGGCTGGGAAGTGCCGGTAGAGGGTCATCTCGGTGACCCCAGCCGCGGCCGCGATCTGAGCGACGGTCGTCTGCTCGAAGCCCTGCCGCTCGAACAGCTCCAGCGCACAGCGCAGCAGCCGCGCGCGAGTCCGTTCCCGCTTGCCGAGCACCTGATCGCCATCCACAGGCAAAATGTTAGCAGCTAACATTTCGTCGGGGAATGGTGCAGCCGGCGACGCGAGCGGCCATACCGGGTCACCGCCCTGCCGCGTCCCCGGTACTGGGACTCCGCCGGCGCCAAGCGACCTGGTTGACTGGGTGGATGGGAGAGATCGTCCTCGTCCGCCACGGCGAGACCGAGTGGAGCGCCAGCCGCCGGCACACCTCGTACACCGACCTGGAGCTCACCGCCGGTGGCGAGCGAGACGCCCGCGAGCTCGCCGCGCTCCTGGCCGGCCGGCGGTTCGCCCGGGTGCTGGCCAGCCCGCGCCGTCGGGCGCTGCGCACCGCCGAACTGGCCGGGCTCGCCGCCACGGCGGTCGACGAGGACCTGGCCGAGTGGAACTACGGCCGGTACGAGGGCATCACCACCGCCGACATCCACACCGAGCGCCCGGGCTGGAACATCTGGACCGACGGCTGCCCGGACGGGGAGTCCCCCGTCGAGGTGGGCGCGCGGCTCGACCGGGCGCTCGCCCACGCCGCCGCCGGACTCGCCGACGGCGACGTCGCCGTGGTCGGCCACGCACACAGCCTGCGGGTGCTGGCCGCCCGATGGATCGGCCTGCCGCCGTCGGCCGGCGGGCTGCTGCGGCTGGACACCGCCACCATCAGCGTGCTCGGCCACGAGCACGGCCGGCCGGTCATCCTGCGGTGGAACCAGCCGCCTCCCCCGCCGCCCGGGACCGCGCCCGGGCCGACAGCTCGCCACTGATCTTCGGCGGCCGGTTCTCGTACGGGGTGGACAGGACCACGGTGGTGCGGGTGGTGACGTTCGCGGCCGTGCGGATCTCCTGGAGCACCCGCTCCAGGTCCGCCGGGGACGCCACCCGCACCAGCAGCAGGTAGAAGTCCTCCCCCGCCACGGAGTAACAGGAGTCGATCTCCGGAAGGTGGGCCAGCCGGTCCGGGGCGTCGTCGGGCTGCGACGGGTCGAACGGCCGGATCGCCACGAACGCCGTCAGCGGCAGGTCCAGCGCCTCGAAGGAAACCCGGGCGGCGTACCCCCGGATCACCCCGCGCTGCTCCAGCCGGCGGACCCGCTGGTGCACGGCGGACACCGACAGGCCCACCTTCTCCGCCAGATCCGTGTACGACAGCCGCCCGTCGGCGGTCAGCGCCGCGACGATGGCCCGGTCGATCTCTTCCACGGCGTGGAACCTACCGGTAAAAGCGCTCCCACGCGACGACGCCCCCGACCCTCGTCACACTGGGTGAACCCTCCACTCACACGTCCCTGGCCAGGGCGCGGGAGATCACCAGGCGCTGGATCTGGTTGGTGCCCTCGACGATCTGGAGCACCTTCGCCTCCCGCAGGTACCGCTCGACCGGGTGGTCGGCGACGTAGCCGGCCCCGCCGAGCACCTGCACCGCGTCGGTGGTCACCCGCATCGCCACGTCCGTGGCGAACAGCTTCGCCTTCGCCGCCTCGGTCGAGTACGGCCGGCCGGCGTCGCGCAACCGGGCCGCGTGCAGCGTCAGGGCGCGGGCGGCGGAGACCTGGGTGGCCGCGTCGGCGAGGAGGAAGCCGAGGCCCTGGAAGTCGACGATCGCCCGGCCGAACTGCTGCCGCTGCCGGGCGTAGCCGACCGCGTGGTCGAGGGCGGCCTGGGCCAGGCCGACGGCGCAGGCGGCGATGCCGAGACGGCCCGAGTCCAGGGCGGACATGGCGATCGTGAAGCCGGCACCCTCCCCGCCGATGAGGCGGTCGGCCGGCACGCGGGCGTCGTCGAAGGCGATCTGTGCCACCGGGGAGGCGTGCAGGCCCATCGTCCGCTCGGCGGCCTGCGGGACGATGCCCGGGGTGTCACGGTCGGCGAGTAGGCAGGAGATCCCCTTCGGCCCCGGCCCGCCGGTGCGGCAGAAGACGTCGTAGAAGTCGGCCACCCGGGCGTGGGTGATCCACGCCTTGGTGCCGGTCACCACGTACGCCTCACCGTCGCGGACGGCCCTCGTGGTCAGCGCCGCCGCGTCCGAGCCACCCTGCGGCTCCGACAGGCAGTACGCGCCGAGCAGCTCGCCGCCGAGCAGGTCGGGCAGCAGCTTGCGCTGGGCATCCGTGCCGAACTGCGCCAGGGGGTAGCAGGACAGGGTGTGCACGCTGACCGCCTCCGCGACGGCGAGCCAGCGGCTGGCGAGGATCTCCAACACCTGCAGGTACACCTCGTACGGCTGGGCGGCACCGCCGTGCTCCTCGGCGTACGGCAGGCCCAGCAGGCCGGCGCGGCCGAGGGTGCGCAGCACCTCCCGGGGGAACTCGGCGCGGGACTCGAACCCGGCAGCCCGGGGGGCGAGCTCCCGGTCGGCGAGTTCGGTGGCGAGGTCGAGCAGGTCGCGGGCCTCGTCGGTGGGCAAAATCCGGTCGACAGTCATAGTGCGATGAGCTCCGTGGGGGTGATGTTGAGCCGGGGCCCCGCCGTCCGTCGTGCGGACGACGGCGGCTCGATACGGGCGCCGTGGCGGGGTGGGTCGGCGTCGGGGTGCAGCTCGTCGGTTCCCACCCGTTCAGCTTAACGGTCGTTTGGTCGACCGCCGGAAAGACGGACCGGGTCCGCGAGTGTCGCCGCCACCGCCGGGCCGGCCGGGCAGGCCAACCTCCCGGGCGGAAGTACCGCGCCCGCCGCGCCGTGGCCGGATCGTCGGACCGTTGTGCCACGCTGTCCGGCGTGGCACACCAACCCCCGATCCTGCTGATCGATGCCCCCAGTCTCTACTTCCGGGCCTACTTCGGCGTCCCCGAGTCCGCCGCGAGGGCGACCGACGGCACCCCCGTCAACGCGGTACGCGGCTTCCTCGACATGCTCGCCACGCTGGTGCGCACCCGCCGCCCCGACCGGATGGTCTGCGCCCTGGACCACGACTGGCGGCCGGACTGGCGGGTGGCGCTGCTGCCGTCGTACAAGGCGCACCGGGTGGCGCAGGAGGGGGGCGAGGAGGTGCCGGACACCCTCACCCCGCAGGTGCCGGTGATCCTGGACGTGCTGGCCGCGATCGGCATCACCGCCGTCGGCGCCGCCGGGTACGAGGCCGACGACGTGCTGGGCACCCTGTCGGTGACCCAGCCCGCGCCGGCGGAGGTCGTCTCCGGCGACCGGGACCTGTTCCAGCTCGTCGACGACGCGCGCGGGGTGCGGCTGCTCTACGTCGGGCGGGGCGTGGCGAAGCTGGAAGACTGCGACGACGCGGCGGTGCGCGCCCGCTACGGGGTGCCCGCCGACCGGTACGCCGACTTCGCGGCCCTGCGCGGCGACCCGAGCGACGGCCTGCCCGGGGTGCCCGGCGTCGGCGAGAAGACCGCGGCCCGGCTGGTCGACCGGTACGGCGACGTCGCCGGCATCCTCGCCGCGCTCGACGACCCGGGCTCCGGGTTCGCCCCCGGCCTACGGGCCAAGCTGGACGCCGCCCGCGGCTACCTGGCCGTCGCCCCGAAGGTGGTGCGGGTGGCGCTGGACGTGCCGCTGCCGGAGTTGCCCACGGCGCTCCCCCGGGCCCCCGTCGACCCGGACCTGCTGCTGGAGCTGGCCCAGCGGTGGAACCTTGCCGGTTCCTGCCGCCGGCTCGTCGACGCCCTGGCCGGGCACGGCTGAACCGCCCCGGGCAGACCGCCACCGGTACGGCGGCGCGGACACGACCGATCCGGCCCGGCCTCCACCGGCGGGCGCACCCTCGCGGCCGGCGGCCCGGCCGCCGCTTCGGCCGCCGGGGTCAGCGCGGCGGGGCGGCGCGACGAGACGGGAACGTGGTACCCGGGCGGGCCAGGGTGCCGCGCCCGCGCAGCCCGACCGGGTCCGGCGCCGGCTGCGCCTGGACCGCCGCCTCGGCCGGTTCCGACGCCCGGCGCGCGTCGAGGTAGGCGGCGCCCGCCCGGTCCTCCTCGGTGGGGGCCGCGAGCAGGGCGTAGACCAGCCCGACCACCACGAAGATCACCGCGAGGACGATCGGCACCAGCAGGGTGCTGAACCCGGCCCCGGTGACCTCGCCGCGCTGCTCGTGCAGGTGCACCGACAGGGCGCTCATGCCGGTGAAGTGCATGCCGTTGACGGCGACGCCCATGACCAGCGCGGACGCGGCGACGGCCAGGGCCCGGCGGACGGTGACGGCCAGCCAGAGCGCCACGGTCGCCGCGACCACGGCGATGGCCACCGACAGGGCGACCGGGACCCGGTCGTAGCCGAGGGAGCCGCCCAGCCGCATCGCCGCCATTCCGGTGTAGTGCATGGCGGCGACCCCGAGCCCGGTGAACAGGCCGCCCGCACCGATCCTCAGCCCGGAGATCCGGCAGGTGCCGACGGTCGTCAGGCCGATGCCGACCGCGGCCACGGCGACGAGCGCGCTGGCCACGGTGAGCGGCACGTCGTACCGGATCCGGGTGCCCTTGACGGCGAAGCCGAGCATCGCCATGAAGTGCATGCTCCAGATCGCGGTGCCGCCGATCGCCCAGGAGGCGAGGGTGACCCACCACACGCGGTGCCCGGTGGTGCCGGCGGTCCGGATGCGGCCCGCGCAGACCAGACCGAGGAACGAACCGAGCACCGACAGGGCGTAGCTGAGCGCCGGCGTGATCCATCCGTACTCAAAGTGATTGATTTCCGCCACGGTAGTTGTCCCCCCACAAGTTACCGACGCGTCAACAACGCGCCGAAAACATGATCGGGGACGCGGTGAGCTGTCGCAACAGCACCCCCCGGCACTTCGGGGGGTGCTGTTGCGGTGACCGTCCGACGCTCCGGCACCGCGCCGGGATCACGTTGCGTGTTGGTCAGGCGTTGGCGTGGTAGGCGAGGACACCCCGGTTGACGGCGGCGATGGCCTGCCGGGCCGTGGCGCGCAGCTCGGCGGAGGCACCGCCGGAGTCGGCAAGCTGGCCGAGCAGGTCGACGACCTGCCGGGCCCAGCGGACGAAGTCGCCGGCCGGCATCTCGCCGTCGATCTGGTGACCGCTGGCCAGCACCTTGGCCAGGGCCTCGCCCCGGGCCCAGCGGTAGATCGGCCAGGCGAAGCCCAGGTCCGGCTCGCGGGTGACGGCGAGACCCCGGGCGGCCTCGTCGGCCTCGATTCCGCTCCACAGGTTCAGCGTCTCGTCCACCGCCTCCGAGACGGGGCCACGCGGCAGCGACGCCCGTTCGTCGACGTCCCGGCGGGCCTCGAACACCACCACGGACACGGCGGACGCCAGCTCCGCCGGCGAGAGCCCGTCCCAGACGCCCCGGCGCAGGCACTCGGCGACCAGCAGGTCGGCCTCGGTCCAGATCCGGCCGAGCATCCGCCCGGCGTCGGTGACGGCACCATCGGCGGACAGGTAGCCGCGCGCGGTGAGCAGCGCGACGATCCGGTCGAACGTGCGCGCGAGGGAACCGGTGCGACCGGCGACCCGCTCGCGCAGCTCCTCGGTGTCGCGTTCGAGGCGGCGACGCCGCTCGGCCCAGCGGGCGTGCTCCTCGCGCTCCGGGCACGCGTGGCAGGGGTGTCGGCGCAGCTCGGCGCGGAGCTGGCTGAGCGCGTGGTCCTCGCCGGAGCCCTGCCGGGACCGGCCGCCGCGCCGCCCGCCGTGCCGGTCCAGGCCGGTGCCGCTGACCTCGGCGGCGAGGTCGCGGCGGGCCGCCGGGGAGCGGTGGTTGAAGTGCTTGGGCACCCGGATGCGGGCGAGCACCTCGGCCGGGGTGGTGAAGTCGCCGGGGCTGACCCGCCCGGCCCACCGGTCCTGGGTGAGTACGAGCGGACGGGGTTCGCCGAACCCGCCGGTGGCCGGGTCGAGCACCACCGCGAGACCGGCCCGGCGCCCGGAGGGCACCCGGATCACGTCGCCGACGCGCAGCCGCTCCAGCGCCGCCACGGCGGCGGCCTTGCGCTGGTGCTGACCCTGCCGGGCGATGGCGCGCTCCCGGTCGGCGATGGCCACCCGCAGCGCGAAGTACTCGTCGAAGTCGCCATGGTGGCAGGCGGCCTCCGCGCCGTACGCGTCGATGGTCTCGGTGTTGCGCTGCACCTGCCGGGCCAGGCCGACGACCGACCGGTCCGCCTGGAACTGCGCGAACGAGGACTCCAGCAGCGCCCGGGCCGGCTCCGCGCCGACCGTGCCGACCAGGTTGACGGCCATGTTGTACGACGGGCGGAAGCTGGACCGCAGCGGGTAGGTGCGGGTGGAGGCCAGACCGGCCACGTGCCGGGGGTCGGTCTCCGGCGACCAGACCACGACGGCGTGCCCCTCCACGTCGATGCCCCGGCGGCCGGCGCGGCCGGTGAGCTGGGTGTACTCCCCCGGCGTGAGGTCGACGTGGGCCTCGCCGTTGAACTTCACCAGGCGTTCGAGGACGACGCAGCGGGCCGGCATGTTGATGCCCAGCGCCAGCGTCTCGGTGGCGAAGACCGCCTTGACCAGACCCCGGACGAACAGCTCCTCGACGACCTCCTTGAACACCGGCAGCATGCCGGCGTGGTGGGCGGCCAGGCCGCGCTCCAGGCCGTCGAGCCACTCCCAGTAGCCGAGAACCGTCAGGTCCTCGCCGGGGATGGCGGTGACCCGGGACTCGACGACCCGGCGGATCTCGGCACGCTCCTCGGCGGAGGTGAGCCGCAGGCCGGCAGCGAGGCACTGCTGCACGGCGGCGGCGCAGCCGGCGCGGCTGAAGATGAACAGGATCGCCGGCAGCAGCCCCTCCCGGTCGAGCCGGTCCACGATGTCCGGGCGCAGCGGGCCCCGCCAGCGCGGCCCGCGCCGGCCGCCGCCCGGCCCGGCGCTACGCCCCTCGCCGAGCTCCAGCCGACGCATCGTCTCCCGGGTGTAGCGCAGCAGCTCCGGGTGCACGTCGTGCTTACGGGCGGCGTCGGCGTCGTGGAACAGGTCGAACATCCGCTTGCCGACCAGCATGTGCTGCCACAACGGCACCGGGCGGTGCTCGCTGACCACCACGGCGGTCTCGCCGCGCACGGTGACCAGCCAGTCGGCGAACTCCTCGGCGTTGGAGACGGTCGCGGACAGCGAGACCAGGGTGACCGAGGACGGCAGGTGGATGATCACCTCTTCCCAGACCCCGCCGCGGAACCGGTCGGCGAGGTAGTGCACCTCGTCCATGACCACGTAGGCCAGGCCCTCAAGGGTGGCCGAGCCGGCGTAGAGCATGTTGCGCAGCACCTCGGTGGTCATCACGACCACCGGGGCGTCGCCGTTGATCGCGTTGTCGCCGGTGAGCAGGCCGACGTGCGCGACGCCGTAGCGCTCCACCAGGTCGTGGTACTTCTGATTGGAGAGCGCCTTGATCGGCGTCGTGTAGAAGCACTTGCGCCGGGCGGGCGGCGCGTCGTCGCCGTCGGCCACCGTCGGCCGCCCGGGGGCGCCGCGCAGGGCCAGGTGTACGGCGAACTCGCCCACCACGGTCTTCCCGGCGCCGGTGGGGGCGCAGACCAGCACACCGCTGCCCCGTTCCAGGGACTGACACGCCTCCCGCTGGAAGTCGTCGAGATCGAACCCCAGGTCCAGGGTGAACTCGTCCAGTGCCGGGAACTGTGAGGCCTGCGCGGTGCGGCGGCGCGCCGCGGCGTACCGCTCGGCGGGGCTCGACATGTCTCCAAGATTAGTGCGTGCCTGCGACGACCACCGGCCAAGGCCGTCCGACAGGGGGGTCGGGGGCGGTCGGTAGGGTGCACGGCGTGCCGGATCATGCCGAACCGACCCAGTCGAGCCCACCGGGCGCGTTCGACGCCGCCGCGAACGCCCGGGCGTCCCGGCGGCCCGTCGAGGCGGTCCTGTTCGACTTCCACGGCACCCTCGCCCAGGTGGAGGAGCCCCGCGACTGGGTGCTCGCCGCTGCGCGGGCGTGCGGGGTGAGCCTGGATCGGGTACGGGCCACCGCGCTGGCCGACCGGCTGCTCACCGCCGGGCGGGCGGGCGGCCCGCTGCCGGCCCGGGTGCCGCCGGCGCTGGCCGAGCTGTGGTCCGAACGGGATCTCTACCCGCACGCCCACCGGGGCGCGTACACGGGGCTGGCGGCGACCGTGGACGCCGGGATCGACGGCCTCGCCGACGCGCTGTACGAGCGGGTGCTGAGCCCCGACGGGTGGGTGCCGTACCCGGACACCGCCCCGACCTTCGCGGCGCTGCGGTCGGCCGGCGTGAAGGTGGCGGTGGTGAGCAACATCGGCTTCGACATCCGGCCGTTCTTCGCCGCCTGGGGGCTCGACGGGCTGGTGGACGCGTACGTCCTGTCGTACGAGGTGGGGCGCTGCAAGCCCGACCCGGCGATCTTCTGGCGGGCCTGCGGGATGCTCGGGGTGGACGCGGAGCGGACGCTGATGGTGGGCGACACCGCGGCGGATGCCGGCGCGGTGCGGGCCGGCTGCGCGGTGCTGGTGCTGCCGGAGGCCGAGCCGGGCCGGCCCAACGGGCTGGGCGCCGTGCTCGACCTGGCGTTGCCCGCCTGACCC
>NZ_SMKJ01000184.1:0-14319 GCF_004348615.1 Micromonospora sp. KC207 | reverse complement strand
GCAGGGGTCGGGCGGGGTCGGGCGCGATCGCGGCGGCGAACACCCGGGCAATGTTGTCGGCCATCGGCGCGAACGATACGCCGCTGCGGACCGTATCCAACGGCAGTGACAAGTCGGCGATCGGTCGGGTCGCAGTCAGCGACCGGGCCCGGCTCCGGCGTAGGCTTGCCCGGAGTGTTGTTCCCCACAGATTCGCCACTGCAAGGAGTTGCCCCGTGACCGCCGGTCGCCCGCCCCGCGTACTCATCGACGCCACGAGTGTCCCCGCCGACCGTGGCGGCGTCGGTCGATACGTCGACGGCCTGCTCGGTGCCCTCGGGAAGGTGTGCGGCCAAGGGGTCGACCTGGCCGTGGTCGGCCTGCGCACTGACCTGGAGCGCTATTCCCGGATGCTGCCCGGGGCGGAGATCGTCGCCGCTCCCGCCGCGGTTGCCCACCGCCCGGCCCGGCTCGCCTGGGAGCAGACCGGCCTGCCCCTGCTGGCCCAGCAGGTCGGCGCGCAGGTGCTGCACTCGCCCTTCTACACCTGCCCGTTGCGGGCGGGTTGTCCGGTCACGGTGACCGTGCACGACGCGACATTTTTCACCGAGCCGGAGCACTACGACAAGTCCCGCCGCACGTTCTTCCGCAGCGCGATCAAGACGTCGCTGCGCCGGGCCGACCGGGTGATCGTGCCCAGCAAGGCCACCCGGGACGAGCTGATCCGGCTGCTCGACGCCGACCCGACGCGGATCGACGTCGCGTACCACGGGGTCGACCACGCGGCCTTCCACGCTCCCGGCGAGGAGGAGAAGGCCCGGGTCCGGGCGCGGCTGGGGCTGGGTGACAGCAGCTACGTCGCCTTCCTCGGCGCGAAGGAGCCGCGCAAGAACGTCCCGAACCTGATCCGGGGCTGGGCGCTCGCGGTCGCCGAGCGGAAGGACCCGCCCGCCCTGGTGATCGCGGGCGGCCAGGGGCACGACGACGACATCGACCGGGCCGTCGCCGAGGTGCCGTCGCACCTTCGGCTGCTGCGCCCCGGTTACCTGCGCTACGCCGACCTTCCCGGCTTCCTCGGCGGTGCGCTGGTCGCCGCGTACCCGTCGTACGGCGAGGGGTTCGGCCTGCCGATCCTGGAGGCGATGGCGTGCGCCGCCCCGGTGCTGACCACGCCGCGGCTGTCGCTGCCGGAGGTCGGTGGCGACGCGGTGGCGTACACCAGCGAGGCCCCGGAGCAGATCGCCGCCGACCTGGCCGCTTTGCTCGACGACGAGCAGCGCCGGCTGTCGCTGGCCAAGGCCGGCTTCGACCGGGCGAAGGAGTTCACCTGGGAGTCCAGCGCCGAGGTGCACATCGCGGCATGGAGCCGGGCCCGCGCCTGACGCCGCGCGGGGTGACGATGCGTCCGTACCGTGCTGGTTCGGGCATGATGTGTTGATGCTCTACGCCGTCATCCCGGCGGGCGGCAGCGGCACAAGGTTGTGGCCGTTGTCCCGTGCGGGCCATCCCAAGTTCCTCCACCCGCTCACCGGCACTCCCGCCTCCCTGCTCCAGGCGACAGTGGGCCGGTTGGCGCCGCTGACCACGCCGGAGCGCACCCTGGTGGTCACCGGAGCCGCGCACGTCGCGGCGGTGGCGCGGCAACTGGCCGGCCTGCCCGAGGAGAACATCCTCGTCGAGCCCTCGCCCCGGGACTCCTGCGCGGCCATCGCCCTCGCCGCGGGGGTGATCGCGCAGCGCGAGCCCGGCGCGGTGATGGGCTCGTTCGCCGCCGACCACCTGATTCGCGACGCCGACACCTGGCGGGCCACGGTCCGTCAGGCGGTGGCCGGCGCGGAGCGGGGGCTGCTGATGACAGTGGGCATCACCCCGACCAGGGCCGAGACCGGGTACGGCTACCTGCACACCGGCGACCCGACCTCCGACGACCCGCTGCGGCCGGTGCTGGAGTTCAAGGAGAAGCCGGCCGCCGAGGTCGCCGAGGCGTACCTGCGCTCGGGGCACCACCTCTGGAACGCCAGCATGTTCGTCTGGCGGGTCGACGTGTTCCTGGCGGAGCTGGCCCGCCAGCAGCCGGCGCTGCACGCCGGGATCACCGCGATCGCCGCGGCCTGGGGCACCGCCGAGCAGGACGACGTCCTCGGCACGGTCTGGCCGACGCTGCCGAAGATCTCCGTCGACTACGCGGTGATGGAGGGCGCGGCGACCGCCGGGCGGGTGGCCACGGTCCCCGGTGACTTCGGCTGGAACGACGTCGGTGACTTCCACACCCTGGGCGACGTGCTGCCGGCCGACGCGGCCGGCAACGTGGTGCTCGGCGCCGACGCCAAGCCGGGCGTGCTGCTGCGTGACTCCAGCGGGCTGGTCGTGGTGCCGCAGTCCGGCCGGCTGGTGGCCGCCCTCGGCGTACACGACCTGATCGTGGTCGACACCCCGGACGCCGTGCTGGTCTGCCCCCGCGACCGTGCCCAGGACGTGAAGGCCCTGGTCGACGAGCTGAAGGAACGCGGCGAGGAGAACCTGATCTGACTGCGGCGGGCGGCGGGCCCCGGTCCGCCCGCCCGCACCGGGTCGGCCGGCGGCCGTGGACGCCGCCCGGCGCGGGATTCCGCCGAATCAGCCGGCGCGGCGGCGCAGGGCTGCCAGGGCCGGGGCGACGAGTTGGGCGGTGCCGCCGGCCAGCGGCTCCGGCAGCCGGTCCGGCGGGAACCAGCCGAGCGCCTCGGACTCGTCGCTGACCCGTTCCGTCGCGCCGACCGGTGCGAAGACGGCGAACCGGACGTCGTAGTGCAACGAGCCGCCCTGGCAACCGACCGGGTGGATGTCCACGTCGATCGGGACCGGGTCGACGAGCAGGCCGGCTATGCCCGACTCCTCGCTCGCCTCGCGCAGCGCGGCACCGGCCAGGGTCCGGTCGCCGGGCTCGCAGTGCCCGCCGAGCTGCACCCACTTGCGGAACTTGCCGTGCAGGCAGAGCAGGACCCGTGCGCCGGTCGGGTCGAGGACCAGCGCGCTGGCGGTGACGTGACCCGCCCGGTGTTCCCGGGCCAGGGCCGCCGGCCCGGCGGCCAGCAGCTCCAGGGTGCGGTCCCGGGCCCGGCCGGCCGCCGCGCCAGTGGGCGTCCATTCTTCGAGTACGGCGGTCGCGTCGCCGTGCAGCGCCGCGTAGCTGGGGACGGGGGCGTTGAGCGGGGGCCCCTGCTCTACCGGATGCGTTAACAGCGGGCCCTTCCTTGGGTTTGGCACGGGTGCCACCCTATGCGGGTGACCATGCGACTTGTCGAGTTCGTCGTCGCCGGCAACGAGGCCAGCGACCTGCTGCCGGTGCGCTCGCCGACCCTGCTCGCCGCCCACGGGGCCCGGCGCGGCTTCTGGACCGTCCTCGACGAGGGCCCGGTCGAGGCGTGCCTCGCCCTGTTGCTCGAACACGACGACGGCGGGTGGACCGCGCACCACGTCGACGCCGACGCGGGCGCCGAGAACGGCCGCACCGAGGACGGCGAGGCACTGGCCCACCACGACGGCTGGGTGTACGTCTTCGGCTCCCACTTCGGGTCGAAGGGCGGCCCGCTGCGTCCCCGCCGGGCGTTCGTGGCCCGGTTCCGCGAGAACGACGCCGTTGGCGGCCGACTGCCGGTGCAGGTGGTACGCAACCGGTTCCGGCTGCACCGGGCGGTCAACGACGCGCTGGCCGATGCCGAGCTGGCCACGCTGCCGCCGGGGCAGCGGGTGCGGGAGCGGTTCATCGTCGAGACGGTGGCCCGGGGCGTCGCCCGGGCGAAGGGCTGGGTGGGTCGGCTCGCCGAGGACGACCTGCCGCTCAACGTGGAGGCGGCGGCGTTCACCCCGCACGGGACCGTACTGCTCGGCCTGCGTTTCCCGGTCACCACCGATGGGGAGCCGATCCTCGTCGAGGTGGCGGGGGTGCCCGAGATGTTCGACGGCGGGGCCTGGCCGCAGGCCCTCGGCGCGTACGCGCTGACCGGCGTGACCCCGCCGGGCGCGCTCACCGGCTTCCGCGCGGTCGCGTCGCTGCCCGATGGCGGCTACGCGGCGATCGTCGGTTCGATCGACGCGCTGGGCAAGGGCTCGGTGCTGCTGGACGACCACCCGCAGGGCGGTGACGTGACCTCGCGGCACGTCCGGTTCCGGCTGGAAGAGGCGGCCGGGCACCTGGTCCCGGCCGAGCTCGTTGCCGATCTGGCGCCGTTCCACCACGTCGAGGGGCTGGCCGAGGCCGACGGCCGCTGCTGGTACGTCACGGACGAGGACCACCGGGTCGCGCTCTGGATCGGCTGACCACCCTCGCGGGGTGAGCGGACGGGGACACCTCTGCGGAGCAAGGGCCGCAGACCCTCGTGGTGCCGCCCGTCCGCCGGATCCTCCCCGGCCTCGGCGCCTCGGGCCGGCACCGACGACCGGCCGGTCCGTTGCGGGGCAATCCAGAGCATGCCGAAAACCCCCGGGGACGTCGAGGTTTTTCAGCCCACGCTTAAAAGTGGAGATAACTGCCGCGCAGGTACAGTGCGAACGGTCGGCGGGGCACACCCTCTGCCCGTCGGCACGGGAGCGCTTCAATGTTGAAGATCTATTTCTCGCCCGACGACGTCCTCCGGACCCGAGTGGCCCCGGGCGCCGATCCGCTCTGGGAGCTGATCCTCAGCGTGCACATGCTCCAGGTCCGCAGCGCCGACCCGCTCACCTCCGGCTGGCGTCGGGGCGTCTCCCGGGAACTGCGCCGGCTGGTCGGCGGGGAGCCGATGCGGCTGCTGTTCGCGCTGAATCCGGTGCGGGGCTACTTTCCCGACTTTCTCACCCCGCACGAGGGCCTTCAGGGGCTGGCTGCGGGGCTGGAGGCGGTACGGAACACGCCCGTGCACCTGCTGCACCGGGACCTCACCCGGTTGGCCGGGGAACACCCCCTGCCCTCCTCGGCGGCGGCGCTGGCCCGGGGCGAACCCGAGGTGCTGCGCCACCTGACCGACTCGATGGAGCGGTACCGCGAGCTGGCGCTGACCCCGTACTGGGCGCACATCGAGGCGGCCATCGAGTCGGATCGGATGCGGCGCGCCCGGGCCCTGCTCGACGGGGGTGTCGAGGGGCTGCTCACCAGCCTCCGCCCGCTCGCCCGCTGGGAGTCGGGGGTGCTGGAGGTTCACGGCTACCCGGAGACCCGGGAGCTGCACCTGGACGGGCGGGGCCTGTTGCTGGTGCCGTCGTTCTTCTGCGCCGGCACCCCCGTGGCGCTGGCCGACCCGGCCCTGCCGCCGGTGCTCGTCTATCCGGTGGACCGGCTGGGCGGGCTGGTCCCGGCGGCCGGCGACGGCGGCGCGCCGGCCCAGGCCGGCGCCGGACGGGAGGCGCTGGCCGCGCTGCTCGGCCGGACCAGGGCGGCGGTGCTGGAGGTCACCGACGACGGCTGCACCACCGGCGAGGTGGCCCGCCGCCTGGGCATCTCCCCGGCGGCGGCGAGCCAGCACGCGACCGTGCTGCGCAACGCCGGCCTGCTGGTCAGCCACCGCGACCGCAACACCGTCCTGCACACCCTCACCCCGCTGGGCCGCGCCATCCTCGACGCCTGACCCCGGCGGGAGCGCGGGTTCGAGGACCGGTCAGCCGGCGGGAGTGACCTCAAAGTGCCAGGCAGGCGCCGGCCGTGCTGCCCGGCGGGGGCGGCAGCAGGGCCGACGGGACTCCCTCGGCAGCCAGGGCGGTGCGCAGGCGTTGCAGGTCCGCGCCGAGGCGCACCAGGCCGGCCGGGTCGACGGGGGTCGGCGGGTGACCCAGCACCAGGGCGGTGGCCCGCTCCGGCCAGCCGGGCACGGCGGCGCTCAGCGCGGCGCGTACCTCGTCGTCGGTGACGGGGGTGAACACCGTGCCGGGGGCGACCACGCCGGCCACCACGGCGATGGCCCGCCGCACCGCCGCCGGGTCGGCGGGGGCGTCGCCCGGGGCGTCGGGCAGCGTCGCGGCGGCGGCCAGCCCGGCCGCCCGCGCCTCGGCCGTGCCGAGCGAGAACAGGTCCAGCTCCGCGTCCCGGAGCAGCGCCCGCGCGCCGACGCCGTCGTCCGGGGCGGTCGCGGTGAGGTACCCGCGCACCACGGCGACGGGGACCTGGTCGCACTTGCCCTTGATCAGCTCGCCCGCGCCCGCCAGCTCGTCCACTATTGCCATCTGGGTGAGCTGGAGCTCGTTGCCGTAGGGGTCGACCTCGCCCCGGTGGTCGCGGATCGCCGGCATCCCGGCCACCCCGAGCGCCACGTCGGTGAGGCCGTTGCGCCAGGGCCGGCCCATCGTGTCGGTGACGATCACCGCGACGTCCAGGCGGTAGCGCTCGCGCAGCGCGGTCCGTAGGGCCCGCGCCGAGGCGTCCGGGTCCTGCGGAAGCAGCACCAGCCGGGTCTTGTCCACGTTCGAGGCGTCGATGCCGGCGGAGGCCATCACGAAGCCGTGGTGGGTCTGCACGATCTGGGTCGCACCCCGGGTGGCCACCACCCGGGCGGTCTCGGCGGCCAGCACCTCGTCCCGGGCGGCCAGCCGCTCCGGCCCGTCGGCCGGCACGTCCACGAGCCGCCCCTCCGCCTTGGAGACGATCTTGCTGGTCACCACCAGCACGTCGCCGTCGCGCAGCCACGGCGCGGCGGTCGCGATCAACGCCGCCAGGTCGTCGCCCTCGGTCACGTCGCCGATGCCCAGCACCGGCAGGATCTCCAGCCTCATGCCAGCTCCACCGCCGCCCGGACCATCGCCGCCGTCGCCGCCTCGTCGGTCATCAGCAGCGGGACCGCCCGGACCGGCACGCCCGGCACCACCGCGCCGACGTCCTCGGGGGCCACCAGCCAGCCGTCCAGCAGCCCGCCGGAGGACCGGCCGCCGTACAGGCCGCCCACCCCGGCGGCGCTGCACTCGACGCCGAGCACGGCCAGGCAACGATCGGCCATCCCGCGCACCGCCGCGCCGCCGATGATCGGCGACACCCCGACCACCGGGGCCGGCCCGTCGGCGAGCGCCTCACGCAGCCCCGGCACGGCCAGCACCGGGGCGATGCTCACCACCGGGTTGCTGGGCGCGACCAGCACCACGTCGGCGGCGGCGATCGCGTCGAGCACGCCGGGGGCGGGCTTCGCCGTCTCCGCGCCGACGAAGACGAACCGGTGGGTGGGCAGGCCGGCGCGGTGCCGGATCCACCACTCCTGGAAGTGGATCGCCCGCTGGCCGCCGCCGTCGGGGTCGCTCACCACCACGTGCGTCTCCAGCCGGTCGTCGGTCGCCGGCAGCATCCGTACGCCGGGCTGCCAGCGCGTCGCCAACGCCTCGGTGACCGCCGACAGCGGGTACCCGCCGTTGAGCATCGTGGTGCGCACCAGGTGGGTGGCGACGTCCCGGTCGCCGAGCCCGAACCAGGTCGGCTCCGCGCCGTACGCGGCCAGCTCCGACTTCACCGCCCACGTCTCGTCGACCCGGCCCCAGCCCCGCTCCGGGTCCGCGCCGCCGCCGAGGGTGTACATGACGCTGTCCAGGTCGGGGCAGACCTTGAGGCCGTGCAGGTAGAGGTCGTCGCCGACGTTGACCACAGCGGTCACCTCGGCCCCCATCTCACGGGCGTACGCCCGGACACCGAGCAGGAACCGGGCGCCCCCGATGCCGCCGGTCAGTACGACGATGCGCATGCCGCCCATCCTCCCGCACGCCCCGCGCCCGGGTCGCCGGTGCCCGGGGAGACTAGGCTCACGTCGGCAACCGCCCGTTACCGACCAATAGGGGGAGCTCGTGACCAGCCCCGCCGAGCCCGCGTCCGGTGACGCGGCGCCCGCGTCCCACACCGCCACCCCGGCCCGCCGACTCACCGACCCGCTCCGCGAACTGATCGCGCTCGTGCTGCTCGGTGCGAACGCCGTCTTCCTGTTCGTCGGCCTGATCCGGCTGCTCGCCCCCGCCGAGTACAGCACCTTCTACGGCCGGGCGGGCAGCGGCTTCTTCTCGTTCGCCGGGCTGGAGGCGGCCGTGCTGCCGGTGCTGGCCGTGCTGCTCGCCACGCACGTCGCCCCCGTGGCGCAGCGGGCGAAGCTGATCACCCAGGTGGCGCTGGGCGAGTACGCCTTCGGCGCTTTCCTCGCCGCGCTCACCCTGCTGATCTGGACGGTCGACCGGCTGGCCAAGGTCGAGGTGCTCGACGCGTTCCTCGGCCTGCTGATCCGGGCCGCCTGGCTGGCGATCTTCGTGTCCGGCGCGTTCGTCGTCTTCCGGGTCTGGCGCACCCTCTACTTCACCCCCAAGCCCAAGCCGGCCCCCGGGATGTACGGCCAGCCGCAGCCCGGCTGGCCGCAGCAGCCCGCTCACCCGGGCCAGCCCGGCCCGCAGGGCTGGGGCCCGGGGCAACAGGGCGCCTGGCCGTCCGCCGGCCCGCAGGCCGGTTACCCCACCGCCGGCCAGCCCGGCCCGTACGCCGGCCAGCCCGGCCCGTACGCCGGCCAGCCCGGCCCGTACGGGCAGCCACCGTCGGCCGACCCGACCCAGGCCATCCCGCGCCAGCCCGGCGAGCCGGGCGGGCCCGCCGGTGAGCGGGATGCCGACGCCGACCGCACCCAGCGCTTCCCGCGCGAGGACTGAACCGCCGCCCACCGGGCGGGCCCCCGTCGCCCCGGCGGCCGGGGCCCGCCCGGTGCGGCATCCGCCCGCCGACGGGCGCCGAGCCCGCCCGGTGCGGCTCTGCCCAGGCGCGGGCGCCCCGTTCGTCGAGCGTGTGCCGGTTTGACTGGGGTATTGGGGTCGGTGGCGCGGCGCATAGGCTGGGCGAATGGTTGATCGCACTGAGCCCGGCCCCACCGCGGCCAGCATCGAGCGGGCGCTGCGCCGGGCCGCCTCCGGGCTCGCGCTGGACGTCGACGAGGCCGCAGCCCTGCTCGCCGCCCGGGGTGCCGCCCTCGACGAGCTGCTCCGCGTCGCCGGCGACATCCGCGACGCCGGCCTGCGCGACGCCGGTCGCCCCGGCGTGGTGACGTTCTCCAAGAAGGTCTTCGTCCCACTGACACGGCTCTGCCGGGACCGCTGCCACTACTGCACCTTCGCCACGGTTCCGCACCGGCTGCCGGCCGCCTTCCTCGACCGCGACGAGGTGCTGGCCATCGCCCGGGCCGGCGCGGCCCAGGGTTGCAAGGAGGCGCTGTTCACCCTCGGTGACCGGCCCGAGCAGCGCTGGCCGGCCGCCCGGGAGTGGCTGGACGCGCGCGGCTACGACTCCACCCTCGACTACCTGCGCGCCTGCGCGGTGGCGGTGCTGGAGGAAACCGGCCTGCTGCCCCACCTCAACCCCGGGGTGCTCTCCTGGTCGGAGCTCCAGCGGCTCAAGCCCGTCGCCCCCAGCATGGGCATGATGCTGGAGACCACCGCGACGCGGCTGTGGTCGGAGCCGGGCGGCCCGCACCACGGCTCGCCGGACAAGGAGCCGGCGGTGCGGCTGCGAGTGCTCGACGACGCCGGCCGGGTCGGGGTGCCGTTCACCACCGGCATCCTGATCGGCATCGGTGAGACCCGGGCCGAGCGGGTTGACGCGATCTTCGCGATCCGTCGCGCCCAGCGCGCGTACGGCCACCTCCAGGAGGTGATCGTGCAGAACTTCCGCGCCAAGCCGGACACGGCGATGCGCGGCATGCCCGACGCGGAGCTGCACGACCTGGCCGCCACCGTGGCGGTGGCCCGGGTGCTGCTCGGGCCCGGGGCCCGCATCCAGGCCCCGCCGAACCTGATCGCCGGCGAGTACGACCTGCTGCTGCGCGCCGGCATCGACGATTGGGGCGGCGTCTCGCCGGTGACCCCGGACCACGTGAACCCGGAGCGCCCCTGGCCGCAGCTCGACGAGTTGGCCCGGCGTACGGCAGAGGCCGGCTTCACGCTGCGCGAGCGGCTGACGGTCTACCCCGAGTACGTCCGCGCCGGCGACCCGTGGCTGGACCCGCGCCTGCTGCCGCACGTGTCCGCGCTGGCCGACCCGGCGACCGGGCTCGCGGTCGAGGCGGCCCGCCCGGTGGGCCGCCCCTGGCAGGAGCCGGAGGAGGTGTTCGGCGGTGGGCGGACGGATCTGCACGCCACCATCGACACCGCCGGCCGCACCGCCGACCGGCGCGGCGACTTCGACAGCGTCTACGGCGACTGGTCCGAGGTGGCCGCGCAGGCCGACGCGAGCCTCGCGGGAGCGGCGCAGCCCGACACGGGGCGGCCGGGCGGAACCGGCACCGGGGCCGAGATCGGGATCGGGGCCACGACCGGGGCCACAGCGGCGACCGCCGGCTCCGGCGACGCGGACCTGCGTGCCGGGCTGCGGCTGGCCGCCGACGACCCGGCGGCGCTGGTCGACCCCCGGCACACCGCCGCCGCGCTCGCCCTGTTCGCCGCCGACGGCCCGGCGCTGGACGTGCTGTGCCGGATCGCCGACGACGTGCGCCGGGACACCGTCGGCGACGACATCACCTACGTGGTCAACCGCAACATCAACTTCAGCAACGTCTGCTACGTGGGCTGCCGGTTCTGCGCGTTCGCCCAGCGCGAGCGCGACGCCGACGCGTACCGGCTCTCCGTCGACCAGGTGGCCGACCGGGCCGAGGAGGCATGGGCGGCCGGCGCGACCGAGGTCTGCCTCCAGGGCGGCATCGATCCGAAGCTGCCGGTGACCGGGTACGCGGACCTGATCCGGGCGATCAAGGCGCGGGTGCCGGGGATGCACGTGCACGCGTTCTCGCCGATGGAGATCGTCACGGCGGCGGCGAAGGCCGGGGTGCCGGTGAAGGAGTGGCTGATCGGGCTGCGTGACGCCGGTCTGGACACCATCCCGGGCACCGCCGCCGAGATCCTCGACGACGAGGTGCGCTGGGTGCTCACCAAGGGCAAGCTGCCGGCCGCCGCCTGGGTCGAGGTGGTCTCGACGGCCCACGAGCTGGGCATCCGGTCCAGCTCCACCATGATGTACGGTCACGTCGACCACCCGGGGCAGTGGCTGGCCCACTTCCGGGTGCTGGCCGGGGTGCAGGACCGCACCGGCGGGTTCACCGAGTTCGTGGCGCTGCCGTTCGTGCACACCAACGCCCCGATCTACCTGGCCGGCATCGCCCGGCCCGGCCCGACGTGGCGGGAGAACCGGGCGGTGCACGCGATGGCCCGGCTGCTGCTGCACGGCCGGATCGACAACATCCAGTGTTCCTGGGTGAAACTCGGCGACGCCGGGACGGCGGCGATGCTGAACGGGGGCTGCAACGACCTGGGCGGCACCCTGATGGAGGAGACGATCTCCCGGATGGCCGGCTCGGGCAACGGCTCGGCGCGTACCGAGGAGCAGTTGCGGGCCATCGCGGCGCGGGCCGGGCGACCGGCGCGCAAGAGGACGACGGCCTACGGTCACGTTCGGCCGTAGCGTCGAACCTTTCCGGCATCGGAGCCGTACCACTGCATGCCGGCGGCGGTTGAGGCCAGAACCGCGGCCGGCGGCCCCCGCGGGCCCGGCGGTCGGCCGGCCCCGCCCCCCGTCACCGCGGGCGCGGACGCGCCACGCGCCGGAAAGGTTGCCCATGTCCAGTGATCAGCGGAAGCGGCGATGGCCGCGACTGACCCGCCGGCAGACGTTGACCGCCGCGGCGAGCGCCACTCTCGGGGCCGCCGCGCTCGCCGTCCCCGGACTGTCCGCGGCGCAGAACTCCCCGTCGTCCGATGGGAAGAAGGACGAGCCCATCGTCGTGCACCTGCGTGGCAGCGAGACGCTGGACGTCTTCGTCGGCACGTCCCGGATCGAGGTACGCGACCGCGGCCTGGCGGACCGGCTGCGGCGCGCCGCCGGCAAGCGCTGACCCGGCCCGGTCCCGTTCTCCGGCGCAGGCCCTCGGCGCGCCGGCCCCCTCCACTCTTGCCCTGATCGCTTGCTGCCCAGTGAGGTTGGTCCGCCATGTCTTCCCACCGCGAGGCTCCGGAGATCGCGAAAGATCCGGTCGCCGACAGCTCCGACCTGTACGCGTTCGTGAGCCCCGACCGGCCCGACACGGTCACGCTGATCGCCAACTACGTGCCGTTGCAGCTCCCCTCCGGCGGCCCGAACTTCTTCGAGTTCGGCGACGACGTGCGGTACGAGATCCATATCGACAACGACGGTGACGGCAAGCCGGACGTCACCTACCGGTTCGAATTCACCACCGAGATCACGAATCCGAACAGCTTTCTCTACAACACCGGCCCGATCGAGTCGCTGGACAGCAAGAACTGGAACCGCAAGCAGTTCTACTCGCTGACCCGCATCGCCGACGGCAAGGAGCACCGGCTGGCCAACAAGCTGGCCTGCCCGCCGTGCAACGTCGGGCCGCTGTCCACCCCCAACTACGCGGCGCTGGCCCGGCAGGCCACGTTCAGCCTGTCGACCGGGGAGAAGGTGTTCGCCGGCCAGCGGGCCGACGGCTTCTTCGTCGACCTGGGGGCGATCTTCGACCTGGGCACCCTGCGGCCCTTCCAGCAGTTGCACGTGGCCGGCAAGAAGCTGTTCAAGGCCGAGGGGGAGCCGGTCAACGCCACCGACCGGATGAACGTGCACAGCCTCGCCGTGCAGGTCCCGCTGAGCCGGGTGCGCCGCAAGGCCAACCGGTACGGCACGCACGACCGGGCCTCGGTCATCGGCGTGTGGACCTCGGCTTCGCGCCAGCAGGCGCGGGTGCTCGGCAACGGCTCGGCAAAGGACACCGCGACCGGCCCGTTCGTGCAGGTGTCGCGGCTCGGCAACCCGTTGTTCAACGAGGTCATCGTGCCGATGTCCAAGAAGGACGAGTGGAACACGCTGCCGCCCACGGAGGACAAGCGGTTCGCGAAGTTCGTCGAGCAGCCGGAGCTGGCCGCCCTGCTCCCGGTGCTCTACCCGGGCGTCTTCCCCAAGCTGGACGCGCTGAACAAGACCAAGAAGGCCCGGGCGGACCTGCTGGCGATCCTGCTCACCGGCATCCCGGCCGGGCTGATCCAGGACTTCTCCAACAACACCGGCGACGTCCAGGCGGACATGCTGCGGCTGAACACGGCGATCCGGCCGAGCGGCAAGCCCGACCGGTTCGGCGTGCTCGGCGGCGACCTGGCCGGGTTCCCGAACGGGCGGCGGGTCGCCGACGACGTGGTCAGCATCGCGCTGCGCGCCATCGCCGGGGTCACCGTGCCGCTGGTGGACAAGGGGTTCACCCCGGACGCGGCGGCCGGCGCGGTCACCCCGGGGCTGAGCGCCGCCGACGTGACCGCCCCGTTCCTGCGGAACTTTCCCTTCCTCGGTACGCCATACGACGGGTTCAACAACCCGCCGGCGTCATCCTGACCCGGACGGAGTGAGCCGATGCACGAGCACCCTCATCACCACCACGCGTACGGGCCGACGGAGACCGGCACCGTCGTCCTCGACCTGGGCGGCGACTCAGGCGCCCTGATCATCTACACCGGACGGGAGCTGCACGGTCGGGAGATCGAGATCAGTCGGGCCGACCGGGAGGGCGCCGCGCGCACCCACGTCGCGGTCCGCGAGCGCATCGTCCAGGACGGCACCTTCCACAGTGCCGTCTACCCCGATCTTTCCGCAGGGCTCTATACCGTCTGGTGGGACGATGACACACCCGCCGGTACGGTGGCCGTGACCGGGGGAGTGGTCGCGGAGTTCACCTGGCCCACCAGCGCGCCTCCGGTAGCGAACTGACCCACGGCTCAGATCTGACCGCTGCGCCCCGTCCATTATGTGGACGGGGCGCTGTCGGCGTTTCGGGCGGGATGGGCAGTCTCGCTCCAGTCGCGTTAACCTGTGCCCCACCAAGATCAGCATCGCGGTGGGTTCCACCGCCGGGGGTGCTCCGTCGGGTTCGGGGGAGCCGGTCGGTGGGCCGCCGCGGCAGAAAACTCGCGCAACTCGCCGAGGAGGGCGTTACTCGTCCGGGGTCTGAATCGATAGGGCAGGTTGCGAGGTCGGACGGCCGCTGTGGTCGTCTGCGGCGTGTCGGGAGGGCGACTCCATTATCAAGTTCGGCTTGACGGCGCACGCATTACACGCGTGTAATTTGAATGGGGTTGTTCGCACGGAACGTGACAAATGGGGACCGGGCGGACAGGCACGCCTTTCGCGTGGGGGGTTGCAGCGGCGATGACGCCGGTGCGCGACAAGGAGGCATCTTTAGATGGACGGCCAGCTTGAGGTGGCCGACCTGCTCGGGAACGCGCCGGAGTGGCAGGAGCAGGCACTCTGCTCCCAGACCGATCCGGAGGCGTTCTTCCCCGAGAAGGGCGGCTCGACCCGCGAGGCGAAGCGGATCTGCTCGCGGTGCGAGGTCAAGACCGAATGCCTGGAAT